>NZ_JBXMIS010000035.1:0-3833 GCF_057073975.1 Conyzicola sp.
AGGCCGATCTCGACCAGGCGGTGAAGGATCCGGACTCGACCCCGCTGACCAACGCGATCGTCTGCCCGACGCAGACCTACTTCGCCGCGCAGGGCAAGCTCTGGCCGATCGACTCGGCACTCATCGCGGGGCTGCCGCAGACGACCTTCGACGCTGGAACATGCGCGGCGCTGCCGAAGACGACCACCACTGTTCGCGGCGGTCTCATCGTCGCGGCGGCAACAGGACCCGTCTACTCGATCGGCGCCGACGGGAGCAAGCGCGCACTGCCGACCGCCGCCTCGCAGTCGGCGGCGACCGCGCCCTATGCCCCGGTGCTGCTGCGGGTATCGGCGGGCTTCATCGCCTCGCGACCGGCCGCCTGATCGCCGCGCCGTCGAGAGACCCGCGAATACGGTACTCTGGAGCGGAGGCAGGCTCGTAGGCGGCACAACCGCGCTGCGCACCGGCCACACAGCTCTCGACGGTGACGATGTTCCATCGCCATCGATCGTGCGCGATGGTGATCTAAAAGGGTCGATATCGCAGCTCCCCTGAGCGACTCACTCGTCGACCAGGCCGAGCTGGAAGCCAGCCGTAGTGCTGGGCTCCCCTTTGCCGCTTCACGCCCGCGGTTCCACTGTTCCCGCGAAGCGCCTCAGCCGTGACAAGCTTGCTTCTATGCAGGTGCGCCTCGTTGCGACTGCGCGATCACTGTAAGGAATTCACCAATGACCACGGAATCCACGCCCGTGCCAACAGCGAAGGCGCGTGCTCCCAAGAGCACAGAGCCCGACGTGCTGACCGGCTCTGGAGCGATCCTCCGCACTCTTGAGAACCTGGGCATCAAAGATGTCTTCGGTCTCCCGGGCGGCGCGATCATCCCGTTCTACGACGAGCTGATGGCCTCGACCACGATCCGCCACATCCTGGTTCGCCATGAGCAGGGCGCAGGCCACGCGGCCGAGGGCTACTCCGCGACGGGCGGCCAGATCGGCGTCTGCATCGCCACCTCCGGCCCCGGTGCAACCAACCTCGTCACGGCGATCGCCGACGCGTACATGGACTCGGTGCCGCTGCTCGCGATCACCGGCCAGGTCTTCTCCACCCTCATGGGAACGGATGCGTTCCAGGAGGTCGACATCGTCGGTATCACGATGCCGATCACCAAGCACTCCTTCCTCGTCACCGACCCGGCCGACGTGCCGGCCACGCTCGCGGCCGCCTACCAGATCGCGACGACCGGCCGCCCCGGCCCCGTGCTCGTCGACATCACGAAGGATGCCCAGCAGAAGTCGGCACCATACATCTGGCCGCCGAAGATCGACCTGCCCGGCTACCGCCCCGTCACGAAGGCGCACGGCAAGCAGATCCTCGCTGCGGCAGAGCTGCTCGCCAAGGCAGAGCGCCCCGTGCTCTACGTCGGCGGCGGCGTCAACCGCGCCAAGGCGTCGGCCGAGCTGCTCGACCTCGCCAACGCGACCGGTGCGGCCGTCGTCACGACGCTCATGGCCCGCGGCGTCTTCCCCGACTCCCACGAGCAGAACCTCGGCATGCCCGGTATGCACGGAACGGTTCCCGCTGTGCTCGCACTGCAGGAGGCCGACCTCATCGTCAGCCTCGGTGCACGATTCGACGACCGTGTCACGGGCAAGCCGAGCGAGTTCGCCCCGCTCGCCAAGATCGTGCACGTTGACATCGACCCCGCGGAGATCGGCAAGATCCGCGTGCCCGATGTTCCCATCGTCGGCGATGCCAAAGACGTCATCGTCGATCTGACCGCTGCCTACGCGGATGCCGCGAAGACCCACAAGCCAGACATCACCGGCTGGTGGGAGCGCCTCACCTCGCTCCGCACGCAGTTCCCGCTCGGCTACGACGAGCCGGAGGACGGCCTGCTCTCCCCGCAGGCGGTCATCCAGCGCATCGGCCAGCTCACCGGACCGGAGGGCGTCTACGCCGCCGGCGTCGGCCAGCACCAGATGTGGGCCGCGCAGTTCATCAAGTACGAGCGCCCCAACTCGTGGCTCAACTCCGGTGGAGCCGGAACCATGGGCTACGCCGTGCCGGCCGCCATGGGTGCGAAGGTGGCAGAACCCGATCGCGTCGTGTGGGCGATCGACGGCGATGGATGCTTCCAGATGACCAACCAGGAGCTGGCCACCTGCACCATCAACAACATCCCGATCAAGGTCGCGATCATCAACAACTCGAGCCTCGGCATGGTGCGCCAGTGGCAGACCCTGTTCTACGAGGGCCGCTACTCGTTCACCGACCTCGAGACGGGAGACGGAACCCGCATGGTTCCCGACTTCGTCAAGCTCGCTGACGCGTACGGCTGCCTCGCCATCCGCGTGACGAAGCAGAGCGAAGTGGATGCCGCCATCAAGCTGGCGCTGGAGACCAACGACCGCCCCGTCGTCATCGACTTCATCGTCTCGCGTGACGCCATGGTGTGGCCGATGGTTCCGCAGGGAGTCGGCAACTCGAGCGTGCAGTACGCGCGGGACCACGCCCCAGAGTGGGAAGAGGAGTAAGGGCCATGAGCCACGTACTGTCCCTCCTCGTCGAGGACCGCCCCGGACTGCTCACGCGCGTCGCCGGCCTGTTCGCGCGCCGCGGATTCAACATCGAGTCGCTCGCCGTCGGTGCGAGCGAGATCGAGGGCCTCAGCCGCATCACCGTCGTCGTCGACGTCGAGGAGCTGCCGCTCGAGCAGGTCACCAAGCAGCTGAACAAGCTCGTCAACGTCATCAAGATCGTCGAGCTCGACTCGTCGCAGGCGGTCACCCGCGAGCACATCCTGGTGAAGGTGCGGGTCGACAACTCGACGCGCTCGCAGGTGCTCGAGGCCGCGACACTGTTCCGCGCCCAGATCGTCGATGTCGCCACCGATGCCCTCGTCATCGAGGCGACCGGCAACACCGGCAAGATCCAGGCGCTGCTCAAGATCCTCGAGCCGTATGGCATCAAGGAGATCGCCCAGTCGGGCCTCCTCGCCATCGGCCGCGGCTCGAAGAGCATCACAGAGCGCGTCTACAAGAACTAGCTCGCCCTTCGGGCGACGCCGACCAACAGTCTCAAACCACAAACAAGGAAGCTAGAAATGACTGAACTCTTCTACGACAAGGATGCCGACCTGGCCATCATCCAGGGCAAGAAGGTCGCCATCGTCGGCTACGGCTCGCAGGGCCACGCCCACGCACAGAACCTCCGCGACTCCGGTGTCGAGGTCGTCATCGCGCTCAAGGACGGCTCCAAGTCCGCTCCGAAGGCACAGGAGGAGGGCTTCGAGGTCAAGTCGGTCGCCGACGCGACCGTCTGGGCCGACCTCATCATGATCCTCGCGCCCGACCAGCACCAGCGCGGCATCTTCGCCGAGTCGATCAAGGACAACCTGACCGAGGGCAAGACGCTCGCCTTCGCGCACGGCTTCAACATCCGCTTTGGCTACATCGAGCCGCCTGCCGGTGTCGACATCATCCTCATCGCCCCGAAGGCCCCCGGCCACACTGTGCGCCGCGAGTTCGTCGCCGGCCGTGGAATCCCGGACATCATCGCCGTAGAGCAGGACGCCTCCGGCCACGCCTGGGACACCGCCCTCTCGTACGCGAAGGCCATCGGCGGAACCCGCGCCGGCGTCATCAAGACCACCTTCACCGAGGAGACCGAGACCGACCTGTTCGGTGAGCAGGCTGTTCTCTGCGGCGGAACCTCGCAGCTGGTGCAGTACGGCTTCGAGACCCTCGTCGAGGCTGGCTACCAGCCGCAGATCGCCTACTTCGAGGTGCTGCACGAGCTCAAGCTCATCGTCGACCTCATGTGGGAGGGCGGCATCGCCAAGCAGCGCTGGT
>NZ_JBXMIS010000036.1:0-15328 GCF_057073975.1 Conyzicola sp.
GCGACGACTAGGGTCGCGCCGGCGATGGTGAGCCTGGCACGCGTAGTGCGCGTTGCGAACATGTGGGAATCTCCTTTAATTCGGTGGATCGCAGTGAGCCATCGAGGGGAAGGCACATTCAACCGCCCGGGGGTCGTGGTGATTCCAGTTGCGCTGTGGTCCTCGTTGACGAGTTCACCCTAACAGAAGATGTCTCCTGTAGCGCAACTTAATGTTTTGGATCGTCATAAGTAGTCGTGCCCGCAATGACGGGCCCTGAGCGTGCCGTGGTGCGCCGGAATGCCAAAGAAAAGGGGACATCCGTCGGAGCAAGGCCTGTGTTATGTTTTTCGAATGATCAAAGACGATTACCAAACGTCATTACTCGACGTCCGCGGGATAACCAAGTCCTTTGCCGGCGCACGCGCCCTCGCAGGGGTCAGCCTCGATGTGCGGGCGGGCGAGGTGCACTGTGTTCTCGGCCAGAACGGCGCGGGCAAGTCCACCCTTATCAAGGTGCTCTCCGGTGCCCACCAACCCGACGAGGGAACCATCTCCTGGAACGGCGAGCCCGTCGACATCTCCAGTCCCGTCGCAGCCCTTCAACTCGGAATCGCGACGATGTACCAGGAGCTCGACGTCGTCGACGGCCTGACAATCGCAGAGAACATCTTCCTCGGCCACGAGTCGGCGACCGGAGGCATGCTGCATGTCGCGCGCATGAACCGCGAGACCCGGGCGCTGCTCGCTCGGCTCGGCCACGGCGAGCTCTCCCCCTCCACCGAGGTTGGCTCCCTGTCGGCCGCCAACAAGCAGATCGTGAGCATGGCGCGCGCTCTTTCCCACGACATCAAGCTCATCATCATGGACGAGCCGAGCGCCGTTCTCGACGCCGGCGAGGTCACGAAACTGTTCGGCGTCATCCGCGAGCTCACCGCGCAGGGCATAGCCGTCATCTACATCTCCCACCGCCTCGAGGAGATCCGCGAGATCGGCGACCGCATCACCGTCATCAAGGACGGCTCGAGCATGGCCAGCGGACTCCTGGTCTCTGAGACCACGACGCCAGAGGTGATCAAGCTCATGACCGGGCGAGCGGTCGACAGCATCTTCCCGAAGCGCACTGGGCCGAAGGCCGACGCTCCCGTCGTTCTCAATGTGGAGTCCCTCGAACTGCGCGGACTGTTCTCCGACCTCGACTTCGAGGTGCGGGCCGGCGAGATCGTCGGGCTGGCCGGGCTGGTCGGCTCCGGCCGATCGGAGATCCTCGAGACGGTCTACGGCGCACGGCGTTCCACCGGCGGTCGGGTGACCATGCACGGAAAGCAGCTGCGCCGCGGGTCGGTCGACTCGGCCGTTGCCGCTGGCATCGGCATGTCGCCGGAGGAGCGCAAGAGCCAGGGGCTCATTCTCGACGAGCCGATCTTTCGCAACATCACCCTCTCGAGCTTCGCGCGCTTCGCTCGGGCGGGCTGGCTCGACGAACGGGCGGAACGCTCCATCGCCCGCGGCCAGATCGAGTCTCTCGACCTGCGACCGGCCGAGCCGGACCGCATCGCCCGCACGCTATCCGGCGGCAACCAGCAGAAGATCCTGCTGGCCCGCTGGCTTGTGCACGGCACCGACCTGCTTCTACTCGACGAGCCGACCCGTGGCGTCGACGTCGGGGCGAGAGCGGAGATCTACTCCCTCATCCGACAGCTGGCCGACGCCGGCACCGCCATACTCCTCGTCTCCAGCGAGATCGAAGAAGTACTCGGCCTCTCCGACCGGGTTCTGGTTATCGCTGACGGCGCCGTCGTCAGCTCAGCAGCAGCAACGGACATCACAGAACAGGATGTCCTCGACCTCGTTATGAAAGGAGCCGCGGCATGAGCGACTCGAAGGCACCAACCGCTGAGCGGACCCCCATCGGCACCCGCGTGCTCGGCGGAGCCCGCGACTATCTCGGCGGCTCCGCCGGGCGCAACATCGGGCTGGTTGTCGCGCTCGTCGTTCTCATCGTGGTCGGGGGCGTCGTTGCCGGAGACCGGTTCATCAACGTCGAGAACGCCCTCATCATCCTTCGTCTTGCCTCGGTCTCTGCGGTGGTCGCGGTCGGCATGACCTTCGTCATCACCTCTGGCGGAATCGACCTGTCGATTGGATCGATCCTCGGCCTTGCAACGGTCGTGGCCACGATCGCGCCCGTGCAGGTCGCCGCTGGCCAGGTCGGATGGTGGCTCATGGCTCTCGTCGCGATCGGCGTCGGCGCGGGGGCCGGCCTCATCAACGGCGCGGTGATCGCCTATGGCAAAGTCGTGCCGTTCATCGCAACGCTCGCCATGCTTGTCGCCGCCCGCGGAGTCGCCGAACTCGTGTCGGAGAAGAAGACGCTCGTCGTCGACGGCGTGTTCGTCAACGGTGTCGGCGTGCGCACCGGGCTCGTCGAGTTCTTCCGCGGCAGCCCGCTCGGCATCTCGTGGCTGGTCTGGTTCGCCCTCATCGTTGCCGTCGTCGGATGGCTGCTGCTCAACCGCACCACCTTCGGCCGCCGCACCGTGGCGATCGGCGGCAACGAGGAGGCTGCCCGCCTCGCCGGCATCAAGGTGAAGCGCCACACCGTCTACCTCTATGTGCTGTCTGGCGTCACTGCCGGCATCGCGGCGATCATGCTCGTCGGCCGCACCACGGCCGGCAGCTCGACCAACGGAACGCTGTACGAGCTCGACGCAATCGCGGCGGTCGTGGTCGGCGGCACCCTGCTCATCGGCGGTCGCGGCACCATTACCGGCACCATTCTCGGCGTAATGATCTTCTCGATCCTGCTCAACATCTTCACGCAGATCAATGTGCCCAACTCGATCCAGGATGTCTCGAAGGGGCTCATCATCATTGCCGCGGTTCTCCTTCAGCAGCGTCTCGCCGTTCGCCGCAACAACGTAAAGCCCAAGCTGTAGCTCTGGGCACGAGTGAGCGGGTCGGGGTCAGCCCCGACCCGCTCGGTGCTTAACGGCTCTCGAGCTGGCGCACCTCGTCAGACGCGGGCCCGGCTGTCGTCACGCAGGGACCCGTCGAGGTGATGGTGATCACCCCGGCCTCTGACTCATCCGACGCCTCGACCTGGATCTGGGCGACCGAGTCGGGCGACGCCAGCACGGTCAGGGCGAACGAGTCGCCAGTGCTCATGTCGCGCCGCTCCCAGCCGTCCGCCTCGAAGCGGTCGACCAGACCGTCGGCCAGACCGGTGAGGTCGGCGCCGGGAGCGAGCACGAGATCGGCGCTCGAGATCCACTGGCGGATGAGCCCGTCCGGGTTGTCGAACTCGTCGAAGCACGCGGCAGAGGCGTCGGCCGCGAGCCTGACCTCCGCCACCTGAGCCGCATCGACCCTGCTGGCCGCCTCATTGCGCAGCAACTGCACCGGTGACTTGGTCTCGGCGAGCGACAGCTCGTCCACGGGCGACGAGGCGGTGGCGGCGCAGCCGGTGAGGCTGGTCGCGCCGGCAAGGAGCACGATCATCCACTTATGATTCGTTTTAGTCATGTTATTACTCCTATTTATCGACTTCATTGTCTGACTACGCGAATCTAGCGGGATGCGCCTCCAACGCGCGTGGTTTGGCCCGAATCCGGGCATGCCAATGAGCCCCCAGTGCGGGGGTAGTCGATCGGTGAGCGGCTGCTACCCCGCCTGCACCTCGAGCTTGGCCACCTCGTCGGAGCCCTCGCCATCGGTCATGACGCAGGGGCCGGCGACCTGAACCTGCAGTTCTCCGGCGGCACCGTCCTTCGGGGCCTTGCCGGAGATATGGATGGTGGCGAGGCTGTCGTCGCGGGTGAACTCGACGATCGTATTGGAGCCGTAGGTGCCCTGATCCCAGCCGTCCTCGCGGAACGACACATAGAACTTGGAGAGCACGAGGTCCCAGTCGGCGTCAGGGGTCAGCACGATGCGAACGCTCGACTTCCAGGCGCGCTGAAGACCCTCCGGGTCGGCTTCCTCAGTGCGGCAGTTCTCTGACGCGTCAGACGAGTTCTCGACCTCGGCGACGAGACCGGCCGGCACCCGGCTCGCCGCCTCGTTGCGCAGCAGCTGCACCGGCGACTTCGTGTCGGCGAGTGTGAGGCCGCTCTCTGTCTCCGAGCACGCCGCCATGGTCACAACGATGGCGAGAGCCGCGGCGGCGGCGAGTGCACGTCGCAGAGTCGTGGGTGCGTTCATGGTCATCCTCGTCGGTCGATGCGACCTCGGATGCGGTCGCGAACGACCGGCCAACTACGGTTCCGGTCGCGCCAGCTACATCACTAGTGCAACGAACCTAACGCGGCAGATCGCGCCGAAGAAGACGAACATGTTACGAGTGCGCCAGCGGCATACCCCAGATGTGGTCACACGGCCCGCTACTGGCGGCCGTCCAGCTTCTTCACCGCCGGGTCGTTGACCCCCGCCGTCATCGCGCACGGCCCGTCGACGGCGATCGTGATCGTGCCGCCCGTGTCCATCGGCGTGCGCGTCAGGGTGATCGCGGTTGCGAGCGCCGGCTTGGTCAGCCTTGTGATGAGAACGGTGTCGCCATCCGCCTCGACCCAGTCCTGGGCGACGAACGAGGCGACGATATCGTCGACGATGGCCTCTGGTCGAACCGACGCGTTGTCGACCATGAAGATCTCGACGCTCGAGCGCCAGAAGCGCTCCTTGCCCTCAGGGTCGCTCGCGTCGCACGGCTCAGAACCCTCCTCTGGCTCCGCCATCGAGCTCACCTGGTAACCGGGCACACGCGACACCGCCTCGACCCGCAGCAGCTGGGCGGGGGCTTTGCTCTCTGGCAGCCGACCGGCCCCGAGCGGCTCCTCTGCGCAGCCAACGAGAGACATCAGGATGATGGCGGCACCGAGCACCGCTATGGGCCTCTTCATGCCCGCCTCGCTTCCACCAGCATCGTCGCTGATTTGTTTACGGTAACAGCAAACGATGCGTGCAGGCCGCTCCCCACAAGTGGGGACAGGTGCTACTTCTTCTTCTGCAGCGAGCCGACTTCCTCAGAGGTGGCACCCGCCGTGCGCACGCACGGGCCGTGCACCTCAATCTGCACGGTGCGCTGATCGACGACCTCCTCGAGGCCAACCGACGACGCGTTCTCGTTGGGAGTGAAGCCGGAGATCTGCATGTCGGCGAGCGAGCCATCCGTTTCGAGCAGCTTCTGGATCGCGCTGACGTTGCCGCCGAGGTCGCGCGCAGTCCAGCCGTCGGCCTCGAACGACGCGACGAGGTCGTTGACGAGGGGAGCGACGTCTGCTTCACCGAGGATCAGCACGTCGACCGTCGAGTGCCAGGAGCGGATGGTGCCCTCCGGGTCCTCGTCCTCCGACAGGCACGAGACAGATGCGTCCTCCGACTCGATGATCTGATCGATGACGCCCTCCGGCAGGCGGGTTGCGGCTTCATTGCGCAGCAGCTGGGCTGGCGACTTCGTGTCGGCGAGCGAGACATCCGGGTAGTCACCCGCGACGGTCGGGGCCGGTGCGGCACAGCCGGCAAGGCCGAGAGCGGCTGTCGCTCCGATGACGAGTACGGCAAGAGTGCGAGTGAGGTCTTCCTTGACCATGAGCTGAATCCTTCTGCTTGGTGGCCGACTCCCCTTTGTCGACGGCCCAGTGCTTGTACCTCGAGATTGCCCCCTCGGCCGCCTCTATCGGTACTCATGAAGATACCTCTGCGGCCATGGGTCGACCCCGCCGGGACGTACCCCAAAGCAGGGGACAACCCTGTCCACCTTTAGGCGGACACGCTCCGCGCGACGTGCCCGCGGGGGCGAGACTCGCTAGAGCTTCTCGATGGGGGCGATCTTGATGAGCAGCCGCTTGCGACCGGCAGTGTCGAACTGCACCTCGGCAACGCGCTTAGGGCCCTCGCCGGTGACGGCGCTCACGCGCCCCTCGCCGAAGTCGTTGTGCCGGATGCGGTCGCCAGCTTCGAGCACCAGATCGCCGTTGTCGCGAATGGCCCCGGTGATCGACGAGGTCCACTCTGTCTTCACCCTCGACACGGCTGGCGCGATCTCGAACGACTCATAGCCGGCGGTGCGACCGTCGCGACGAGCGTTGAGGGCTCGTGGCTGCGTTCCACCGCGGCTGTTGGCCATGCCCGGCGACTGGCGCCAGTCGATGAGCGCCGCGGGAATCTCCTGCAGATAGCGGCTCGGCATGGCGATGCCGACGTCGCCATACTGCGCCCGCGACATCGCGAGCGAGATGTACAGCTGGCGCTTCGCCCTGGTGATGCCGACGTAGAACAGCCGGCGCTCCTCTGCGACCCCACCCGGTTCGCCCGCCGACATGCGGTGGGGAAGGAGGTCCTCCTCGACACCGGTGAGGAACACGGTGTCGTACTCGAGCCCCTTGGCGGTGTGGAGGGTCATCAGGGTGACGGTGCCGCTCTCGTCGTCGAGATCGTCGGCCGCCGCGAGCAGCGAGATCTCGGTGAGGTAGTCGATGAGCGTGCCCTCTGGGTTGCGACGGCTGAACTCCTTGGTCTGCGCGAGAAGCTCCTCGACGTTCTCTGCCCTGGCCTCGTCCTGGGCGTCACGCGTTGTGCGCAGCGCATCGACGTATCCCGACTTGGTGATGATCGCGGAGAGCATATCGGCGGGCTTGGCTGTCGGCCCGAGGGCGGCAACCTCGTCGAGCATCGCCGAGAGCCCGAGGATGGCGCTTGTCACCTTCGGCCCGAGCCCCAGCTGGGCAGCGTCGCCGAGCGCGTCGCGCAGCGGGGTGCCGGTGCGGTCGGCGTAAGCCTGCAGCGCGGCCTCTGTTGCGGGGCCGATGCCGCGCTTCGGAGTGTTCATGATGCGGCGAAGGGCGAGGTCGTCATCCGGGTTGATCACCTGGATGAGGTAGCCGATGACGTCTTTGATCTCGGCGCGGTCGTAGAACTTGGTGCCGCCGGGGAAGCGGTACGGGATAGCGGAGCGGGTGAGCACCTCTTCGATCGCACGGCTCTGGGAGTTGGTGCGCATGAAGATGGCGATGTCGCGGTAGGCGCCGCCGCCATCCCGTGCCTTCTGTATCTCGTCGGCGATGAACTGCGCCTCGTCGAACGCGGTGTAGCCCGTGTAGCCAACGATGAGCTCGCCGGCGCCGACGGTCGTGAACAGGTTCTTCGCCTTGCGGTCGAAGTTGTTGGCGATAACGGCATTGGCCGCATCGAGGATGTTCTGCGTCGAGCGGTAGTTCTGCTCGAGCAGGATCACCTTCGAGTTGGGGAAGTCGCGCTCGAATTCGACGATGTTGCGGATGTCGGCGCCACGAAACGCGTAGATCGACTGGTCGCTGTCGCCGACAACCGTCAGTGACGCCCCGGGGATTCCCCCGCTCGCGTCGAGCTGCGTGCGGGTGTCGGGCGGCACGTGCTGCGGCTTGACCGGGCGAACGAGCTCGCGGATGAGGGCATACTGCGCGTGGTTGGTGTCCTGGTACTCGTCGACGAGCACGTGGCGGAACCGCCGCTGATAGAGCGCGGCCTTGTCGGGGAAGGCACGGAACAGGTGAACGGTCTCGGCGATGAGGTCGTCGAAGTCGAGGGCGTTCGCCTTGCGGAGGGCTGAGCTGTAGCGCCGGAAGATCTCGAGGAAGGCCACCTCCTTCGGGTCGCTCGCGTTGATGTTGCGCGAGAACGACTCGACGTCGACGAGCTCGTTCTTGAGCTTGGAGATGCGCCCGCCCGCGTTGCCGGGGGTGAAGCCGAGGGTGTCGGCATCCATGTCCTTGATGATGCGCTTGATGAGCGCCTTGGAGTCGGCGGAGTCGTAGATCGTGAACGACTGCTTCATGCCGAACGCCTCGGCCTCGCGGCGAAGGATGCGAACGCACGAGGAGTGGAACGTCGAGATCCACATGCCGTCGGCTGCATCCCCGATGAGGGACTTCACCCGCTCCCGCATCTCGGCTGCGGCCTTGTTCGTGAAGGTGATCGCGAGGATCTGGCTCGGCCACGCCTCTCTGCTCTGCAGCAGCCCGGCGATGCGACGCGTGAGCACGCTCGTCTTGCCAGAGCCGGCGCCCGCCACGATGAGCAGCGACTGGCCGCGGTACTCGACTGCCTCGCGCTGGCGGGGGTTGAGCCCGTCGAGCAGCTCGTTGTCGATCTGACCGGGAATCTGCGCGGTTGGCTCAAAGGGGTCGAGGACGAATGTCATGGCCCCTCGATTCTACCGGCGGCGGCCGTCACGCTCCGTGGTCGCGCACCGCCACCGCGAGGTCGGGCTGGTCGGCGAAGACGCCGTCGAGGCCGGTGTCGAGGATGAGGCGGTACTCGCCGCGCCAGTCGCCCCACGCCGACGAGCCGCCCGGCCCACGGAAGGCCTTGGTGAGAAAGCGGTTCTCTGGGCGGAGGGTCCAGGTGAAGACGAGGAGACCCGCCGCGTGGGCCCGGTCGACGACGTCGGAGACCGCCGCGGTGTCGGGGTTGACGATGAGCCGGCGGTCGACGCTGACGCCGTCGACGGTGGCGGCGAGCTTCGCGAGCCCGAAGTCGGTGAGGTGCGAGGCGTAGCTCGGCGCCTTCTTGCCGTGCAGTGCCACGAGGTCGGCGGGCGAGCCGCCCTTCTCGACGAGGAACACGAGCCTGCCTGGCACGCCGCGAGCGCGGATCTTGAGCAGCACCGACTGCTCGAACGCCTCGACGATGAGGTTGCGATCTGTTGCCCAGCCCTCGACCTCTGCGGCGAACAGCTCGTCGAGCGGCAGCCCGATCGACTCGAAGTAGGTGGCGTGCTTGATCTCGGCGACCATGACCAGCTGCTTGCCCGTGCGATCGGATGCCGCGTCGATGATCTCGACCAGGTCGCGCAGTCGGAGGATCCCCTCCGTCCCGTTGAAGGTCGTCGACGCCTGGCGCACCTGCGGGAGGCGCTCGATGACCCGGAGGGTGCGCAGCTCGTGCCACGTGAAGTCCTCGGTGAACCAGCCCGTCAGTGACACGCCGTCGATGGTCTTGGTCGTCCTGCGGGAGGCGAACTCGGGGTGAGACGCGACATCCGTCGTTCCGCTGATCTCGTTCTCGTGGCGAAGCACGAGAATGCCGTCCTTCGTGGCGACGATGTCGGGTTCGACGGCGTCGGCTCCGAGCGCGAACGCGAGCTCATAGGCTGCGCGCGAGTGCTCTGGGCGATATCCGCTGGCGCCACGGTGGCCGATCACGAGGGGGTGCGGTGTCGTGGTCACCTCGATAACGGTACGCGACATCCGGTGCCCGCTCCTGCCCCGCGGCCTCCTAGGATGCATGTCATGACGACCTGCTGGGCCTGCGAGGCGGCTCTCGACCCGGTGTGGAAGTTCTGCACGCAGTGCGGGGTGCCCGTGGAGAAGGACGGCGGTATCCCGTCGGCGATCCGGCCCATCGCCGTGGCGCCTGCCGCATCCCTCTCGCCCATCGCGATCTTCGGGCTCATCATGGGCGGCATCGCACTCGTGCTCGTGGTCTCTGCCGTGCTGCTCGCGGTGCTGCGCCAGTGATCGAGAGCTGGACCGAGCCGAGCAGGTCTGTCTCCCTTCGATGGGGCACCTACCGCGGCCGCTACCTCGCCGGCCTTGGACTCATCATCTCCGGGCTCCTGTGCCTTCAGGGTGCCAACGTCAACTTCGGCCTCCCCCTCGGCATCGGCACCCTTGCCCATGTCATCGGCTGGTGGCTCATGCCGGCGGCTGGCTGGCGGCGCATCTGGGCGGTGCTGCCCAGCCTGATCGCGGCGTTCATCCTGCTCATCGGCCCGGCCGGAGTCGCCATCCTCTCCCTCCCCCTCGCGAGCTGGCTACTGGTTCGCCACCGGCCAGCCGTGACCTTTCTGCTCCCGGTCGCCCTGTTCGCGGTGGGGATGACTCTGCGCGAGTTCGTCTCCGAGTACAGCGCGATGATCCCCGCGCTCGCCATAATGGGGTCACTGCTCGTGCTCTTCGCATGGAGCGCTCGCTTCCTCGCCGCGTCACGGCTGATCCCCAGCAATCGCACGGCAGCAACCGCTTGAATTATGGATGTCGGGCACCCGCCCGCATACAAGGAGAGAACCGCGAATGGCCCTGTCCAACCCCGCATTCAGCACTACCCCCGCCTTCAGCCAGAAGAGCCGCGTCGCCGCCCCGTCGGCCACCGAGCTCGACGAGCTGTACGGCCGCCCCTCGGCCAGCCCGGCCGACACCGACCGTATGAGCTACGACGACGTCATCGTCAAGACGGTGTCGATGTTCGTCGTGCTTCTGGTCGGAGGCGCGATCGGCGCCTTCTTCTTCCCCGGCCTCGCGCTGCCGGCCGCTCTCGTCGGCTTCGTGCTCGCCATGGTCAACATCTTCAAGAAGGTGCCATCGGTGCCGCTCATCATGGCGTACTCCGTTGTCGAGGGTGTCTTCCTCGGCGGCATCTCCGTGACGCTCGAGCGGATGCTGCCCGGCATCATCCTGCAGGCCGTGCTCGCCACGCTGGTCGTCTTCGGCGTGACACTCGCGCTGTTCGCCAACGGCAAGGTGCGGGCCTCGGCACGAGCCACCAAGATCTTCATGATCGCCGGCATCTCGTATGCGGCGTTCTCGCTGATCAACCTCGGCCTTCAGCTCACCGGTGTCAACCAGGACCCGTGGGGGCTCTACGGAACCGAGTTCAACGGATTCCCGCTCGGCCTCATCATCGGCCCGCTCGCGATCCTGCTGGCGGCATACTCGCTCGTGCTCGACTTCACCTCGGTGAAGCAGGGCGTCGAGGCTGGCGCTCCGCGCATCCTCGGTTGGAAGGCCGCCTTCGGCCTCGTGCTGACGATCGTGTGGCTCTACATCGAGTTCCTCCGCCTCATCGCGATCCTTCGCGGCAGCAACTAGCCCACGAGAAAGAGGGGTCCGGCTCCTGCCGGGCCCCTCTTTCGTACCCCGATGGGGTGAGGGTGTACCTCGATCTCGTAGCAATGGAACGCTTTGTCGATCCGAGCTTGCCTGCGGGTCGCATCAAGCCCCATGATTCTCAAGAGTTGAGAAAACTCCATGACCATCGTGAGGACCCAACATGACCCGAATCGACACCCCATCCCCGCGCAGACGGGGGCTCGCCGCGACGGCGGCGGCCCTCGTCATCGCCCTTGTAGCGCTCGGCGCGCCCCTGTCTGCGAGCGCCGACGTCGTGGGCACCGGTCCCGGCACCATCAGCGGAACCGTCACAGAGGCGGGTGGGCTGCCCATCGAGGGCATCCAGGTCAGCATCTCGACCTCGTCGGGCGAGACAAACCCATTCTTCGCCTACACGTTCTCCGACGCCGCCGGCCACTATGAGTTCACCGGGGTCGACGCTGACACCTACGGTGTCTCGTCGTACAGCGCCAACTACCAGAACGTGCCGTGGCAGACCGCGGCCATCTCCGCATCGGCACCGACGGCGAACGTGGACTTCGTGTTCACGCCGTTCCAGATCGGGGTCGGCACGATCAGCGGTCTGGTAACCGGTGACGGCACGCCCATCGCCGGGCTGCACGTCTCTGTGCACAACTACGCCACCGGCCAGAATGCATACTCATCGAGCGATGAGAACGGCCTGTACGAGATCACCGGCCTGCCCAACGGCACCTGGGCCTTCTCCTCCCCCGCACTGTCGGGCTACCAGTACCTCTACCCCGCCTCGGTCGAGCTCTCGGATGCCGCACCCAGCGCCACCCGCAACCTCCCCTTCATCTCGTACCCGACCGGTAACTCCACGGTGACCGGCACCCTGACCGATGCGGCGACGGGAGAGCCGATCCAGGGCGCCAACGTCTCGCTCTACGGGGTCGACGTGGCGCAGAACACCAACGTTGCTACGGATGAGAACGGCAGCTTCACCTTCGCCTCCCTTCCCGCTGGCACCTACAGCGTCAACTTCTTCGCCTTCGGATACCTCGGCCCTGCAGCCGAGGTGACGGTCGCCGAAGGCGCGACGGCGACGCTCGATCGCGCACTGGTGGCAACGAACGCGACGATCAGCGGCACCGTGATCGGCCCCGACGGCGCGCCTGTTGTCGGCGAGTATGTCTCTGCTCACACAGCGCAAGGCGCGTTCGCCGGAGAAGTCACCGACGAGAACGGCGACTACGTCATCACCGAGGTCGGTGCCGTCGAGTACACCCTGAGCGTCGGCGGTCCAGGCACCCCCTACGACCGGGTACAGCGACTTGTGACGCCGGTTGCCAACGAGTCAATCACGGAGAACTTCACCCTGGCGGCACGAACGACGGGCAGCCTCGGCGGATGGGTTCTCACCCCCGCCGGCGACTTCCACCCCGACGCGGTGTGCGTGACGCTGTACGGCTCGAAGAACAAGAAGCCGCTTGCGGAGGTCGCCACCTTCGGCGAGGACTTCGGGGATGGCACGTGGATATTCAACGACCTCAAGCCCGGCCGGTACACCGCAGAGTTCCGTGACTGCGACGACGACCCCAAGACTAAGTACGACAAGGTCTTCCTCGGCGGGGTCAAGAACTACAAGGACGCGACCTTCGTTACCGTCGTGGCTGGCGTCGACAGCTTCGAGAACAACGTGACACTGACGCCGCGGGGTCACTGACCCCTCGCGCGTGACGGCGGGCTCGGCTTCGGCCGGGCCCGTCGTTCGTTTCGGGAGCAGCACGAGTGCTCCGGCCGGCGCTCCGAGACGGAGCGCCGAATGAGCCGGAAAAGGGCCCGAAAGGGCCCTTTTCTTATCGGCTCATTCCCACTCGATGGTTCCCGGGGGCTTCGAGGTGACGTCGAGGACGACGCGATTGACCCCCGCGACCTCATTGGTGATCCGGTTGGAGATACGGGCCAGCACGTCGTAGGGCAGGCGGGTCCAGTCGGCCGTCATGGCATCCTCGCTCGACACCGGGCGCAGCACGATCGGGTGGCCGTAGGTGCGGCCGTCGCCCTGGACGCCGACGGAGCGCACGTCGGCGAGTAGCACGACGGGGCACTGCCAGATCTCATTGTCGAGGCCGGCGGCCGTCAGCTCCTCGCGCGCGATCGCGTCGGCCGCGCGGAGCAGCTCGAGACGCTCACGGGTAACCTCACCGACGATGCGGATGCCGAGGCCTGGCCCCGGAAACGGCTGGCGCGAGACGATGACCTCCGGCAGTCCGAGCTCGCGGCCGATGGTGCGCACCTCATCCTTGAAGAGGGTGCGCAGCGGTTCCACGAGCTGGAACTGCAGGTCTTCTGGAAGGCCGCCGACGTTGTGGTGGCTCTTGATGTTGGCGGTGCCGGTTCCGCCACCGCTCTCGACGACATCCGGGTAGAGCGTGCCCTGCACGAGGAACTCGATCTTCTCGCCCTCGGCAGACGCCTCGAGCACGAGCGCCTCTGCGGCGTTCTCGAACGAGCGGATGAACTCTCGGCCGATGATCTTGCGCTTCTGCTCCGGGTCGGTGACACCGGCGAGCGCATCGAGGAACTGGTCGACGGCATCGACGGTGACGAGGCGCACACCCGTGGAGGCGACGTAGTCCTCTTCAACCTGGCGGCGCTCATCCTGTCGGAGCAGTCCGTGGTCGACGAAGATCGCGGTGAGCTGGTCGCCGACCGCCTTGTGCACGATGGCGGCGGCAACAGCGGAGTCGACGCCGCCGGAGAGTCCGACGATCACCCGGCCGGAGCCGACCTGTGCCGCGATTCTGGCGACCTGCTCGTCGATGACGTTCGTCGAGTTCCAGTCCGCCGGGATGCCGGCGGCACGGTGGAGGAAGTTCTCGAGCACCGCCTGGCCGTACTCGGAGTGCTTGACCTCCGGGTGCCACTGCACGCCGTACATGCGCTTCTCGTCGGACGCGAAGGCGGCGACGGGGGTGGATGCCGACGAGGCGAGCACGGTGAAGCCGTCTGGCGCCTTCGAGACGGAGTCGCCGTGGCTCATCCACGTCGTCTGGTCAGAGGGCTGGTCGCCGAGAAGGGTCGACGACCCCGGGGCCAGCGTGACCGCTGTTGCGCCATACTCGCGAAGGCCCGTGTTCGCGACCTCGCCGCCGAGCTGCTGAGCCATCACCTGGAAGCCGTAGCAGATGCCGAGGGTCGGGATTCCGAGCTCGAGGATACCGGGGTCGAGTGTCGGCGAGCCTGCCTCGTACACGCTCGACGGCCCGCCGCTGAGCACGATGCCCACCGGGTTCTTGGCGGCAACCTCCTCCGCGGTGATCGTGTGCGGAACGATCTCGGAGTAGACGTTCGCCTCGCGAACGCGTCGGGCGATCAGCTGCGCATACTGTGCTCCGAAGTCGACGACGAGCACGGGCTGCTGGCTGGTTTCCTCGCTCATGCGGGCACCTCTTCTGTTTCGAAGGAGTCGAGCACGGCGACGACCTCGCGGTGGTAGCGGCGCTCGAGGATGAAGGAGAGCAGCGGAACGATGCCGCCGAGGAACATGAGGCCGAGGCGCAGAAGGCTCCAGCGCATCGGGCTCCACAGGTTGAAGTCGGCGAGCACGTAGAACACGTAGAACCAGCCGTGAACGACGAGGATGACCGTCGACAGGTTGATCGCGGTGATCTGCTCCCGCGGGTTGAGGTAGAGGAAGCCGAAGGGCCCGCCCGCCTCGATATCGACACCGAACCCGTAGCGGAAGACCATCATGAGGCACAGCAGCAGCAGGAAGCTGCCGGTGATGATCGAGGTCACGCGGTAGAACTTGAGTGCCAGCCGTATCCGTGCTGCATCCGACGGTTTGGGCTTCAAGGGCATGGCCCTAGTTTAGTTGCGCCGCATTTGCTCACGATGCCGCGGCCTCTTCGGCCTCCAGCTGCTCTCGCTCCCAGGCGTCTCGCACCAGTCGATACCAGAGGTAGAGCGCGAAGCCCGCGAAGACCACCCACTCGACCGCGTAGAAGATGTTGAGCCAGTTGAGCACGACCTGCTGGGTGGGCGGCGGGGCGTCGATCGTCTCCAGACCGGATGGCGCCGCCGAGAGCACGAGGTAGCCGCCGTAGACCCCAGACGGCTGGTCCCCCCACTCGTTGATGAGGGTCGCGACGGCCATGGCCGAGCGCTCCCCCGCCTCGAAGTCGTCATCGGCGGGCGGCTCGGTCGCGAGGTAGCGGCCCTCGAGGGTGCCGCCCGCAGGCCGCTCGGCGGCGAGAGCATCGGCCTCGGTCGCCGCCCAGCCGACAGCGACGGCGAGGCTCGTACCGTCGTCGGCGACCGCGTGCCCCACGAGCCAATAGCCCTCGGTGCCGTAGTTCACCCTGCCGCTGAGCACGCTGAAGTCGCCCTCGGCATACTCGGCCCGCACGCGCACGAGCTGGCCCGACGCCTCCGTGGTGACGCCGCTCTGTGGTCTGGCCACGTCGCCGAGTGCCCTGACGGTCTCGGTGTCGCGCTCGACGACGGTCGCCTGCGCA
>NZ_JBXMIS010000037.1:0-24156 GCF_057073975.1 Conyzicola sp.
TCCCCCCACCCGACACTCTTCCTATCTTCGGTGCGAGGGAGGGTGGGGTCCGCCGGGTCGCGGCGGCCCCCGGTTGGCCTACTTGTTGCTGAGGCCCGCGGTCTTCGAGAAGAGGCCGGCGAGCGACTCGTCGCGGTCAGCGCCCGTGAGCACGATCGCGTTGAGGGCGTTGAGCAGCTCCGTGCCGACGGCGCCGTCCCAGTTGGAGACGAGCGGCAGCACCTTGGCCGTTGCGAGCTGGTCGGTGTAGACCTTCACGTTCGGGTCGCTGTTGAGCTCCTCGTCCTCGAGGGCAGAGCTGACGGTTGGCAGCTCTCCGGTGAGGGCGTACCAGGCGAGCTGCTGCTCTGGAGCGGAGACGTACTCGAGCAGGTCGAGAGCCGCATCCTTCTGGTCGGTGTTGTGCCACACGCCGAGGTTCGATCCGGCGAAGAGCGAGACGGAGCCGCCGTCGCCGGCTGGCAGCGGGCTTGCCTGCCACTTGCCGTCGAGCTCCGGGGCGGAGGAGGCGATGCCGTTGCCGAGGTACGGTCCGCTGACGAGCATCGGCGCGACACCGGAGATGAATCCCTGGGTCTGGTCGAAGTCGCCGTTCACGGGAACGCTGCCGTCGGCGTACAGGCCGGCGTAGACGTCGACCGCCTTGGCGAACTCCGGGGTGTCGAAGTCGACGTTGCCGTCAGCGTCGATGACGTCGCCGCCCATGCTCCAGGTGATCTCGATCGGCAGCGGGGCGTCCCACTGCGGGATGTAGTAGCCGTACTGGCCCTCGCCGCGGGCGGTGAGGGTCTTGGCGTACTCGCGCACCTCGTCCCAGGTGGCAGGAGGTGCGTCATAGCCGGCCTCGGCGAGGATGTCGGTGCGGGTGAACAGCACGCGCGTGTCGCTCGTCCACGGCACGCTGACGATCTCTCCGCCGACCGAGGTCGAGGTGCCGGCGACGCCCGACGGGAAGTTCTCCGGGCTGAGGGCCGGGTGGTCGGCGAGCTCGTCGTCGAGCGGAAGCAGTGCTCCCGCGTCGGCGAAGGTGCGCAGCTTCGACAGGCCGATCTGCAGGATGTCGGGGCCGGATCCGGATGCGACCGCGGTGGTCAGCTTCTCGTCGATCGAGTCCCATGGGATCGCGACGACCTCGACCTCGATGCCGCTGTCGGCGACGAGGGTCTCGAAGTTGGCGCCGGAGTCGCCCATGACCCAGACGGTCAGCGGGCCTTCTGCGTCACCGGCGGGGGCTGGGCTCGAGCAGGCGCTCGCACCGAGTGTGATGCTCGCGACCGCGACGGCCGCCAGCACACCCTTTGCTGTTCTCTTCATTGAGTTTCCTTTTCTAGTGAGTGCATTGCGGGGTGGAGTGGTGCAATCGGTGCGATCGGTCCAGACTCGCACCATCAGGCTCACGCCGCGTCGACCGACGCGGCCGCCTGATGCTCTGAGATGAGGCGCCCGTACCAGTGCGCGCTCAGCTTGGGAATCCGCTCCTGGGTGCGGTAGTCGACGTAGACGAGGCCGAAGCGCTTGCTGTAGCCCTCTGCCCACTCGAAGTTGTCGAGGAACGACCACGCGTAGTAGCCGCGCAGGTCGACGCCGGAGCCGATGGCCTCTGCGGCGGCACCGAGGTAGCCGTGCAGGTAGTCGACGCGCTCGACGTCGACGACCTCGCCGTTCGGGTCGACGTAGTCGTGAAAGCTCGCTCCGCTCTCGGTGACGTAGATCGGCAGGCTCGTGAACTCCTCAGAGACGCGGCACAGCACCGCGCGAAGGGAGTCGGGAACGACCGACCAGCCGAAGGACGTGGTGGCCGGCTCCGCAGCGCGCTCGACGAGGTCGAAGGGCCCGGCGCCGGGCTCGTCGTGCACGAGCAGGCGCTGGTAGTGGTTGATGCCCGCGTAGTCGGTGGGGGCGGAGATGATCACGAGGTCGCCATCCATGACTACGTCAGAGAGGCCGAGCGGGTCGAGCACCGCGCGAACGTTCGCCGAGTAGTCGCCGAGGTAGACCGGGTCGAGGAAGACGCGGTTGTTGGCAGCGTCGAGGCGGGTCATCGCAGCGAGGTCGAGGGCGGAGTCGGTTGCGGCGACGAAGTCCTGAACGATGTTGGTGATGCCGATGCGGGCGTGCGGCTGCACTGCCCGCATCTCGGCAACCGCGAGGCCGTGCGCGAGGTTGAGGTGGTGGGCTGCGGCAACCGCGTCGCGCATGCTCGTACGGCCCGGTGCGTGAGCGCCGTAGCCGTAGCCGAGGAACGCGGAGCACCATGGCTCGTTGAGGGTGACCCACTCGTCGGCGAGGTGCCCGAGGGCCTCAACGGTTCTGCGCGCGTACTCCGCGAACCGGTGTGCCGTCTCGCGCGCAGGCCAGCCGCCAGCACTCTCGAGAGGCTGCGGGAGATCCCAGTGGTAGAGCGTGACCAGTGGCCGGATGCCCCGCGCACGAAGTCCGCCGAGCAGCGCCGCATAGAACGCGACCGCTTCACCGTTCAGCTCGCCGCTGCCCGCGGGCTGAAGCCGCGACCACGAGACAGAGAGGCGGTAGTCAGAGACGCCGAGGCTCGCCAGCAGGTCGAGGTCGGCCTCCCAGCGGTGGTAGTGGTCGCAGGCCACGTCGCCGGTGTCGCCGTTGTGGCTGCGCCCCGCCGTGTGCGAGAACGTGTCCCAGATGCTCTGGCCTCGTCCGCCCTCGAAGGCAGCGCCCTCGATCTGGTACGCGGCAGTCGCGAGCCCCCAGCGGAAGTCGGAGGGGAAGGCGCTCGTGTCGAGCTGCGGGGTGCTGGCAAGCCGGCTGTTCTCGGTCATCGTCGATCGATCTCTTGTCGTGGTCGGTACTTATTTCAGACTTTAGTATAAGTCTTGATCAAAGGGTGTCAAGTCAGACGTTCGTGTCGGGCAAAACGTTGGGTTGTCGCTCTCGGCCCCCACCCGCCAGAGTTGAGCCATGACCACCGATGGCTCCTTCGAGCGCGCCTACACGCAGCACCTCCCAGCGGTGAGCTCCTACCTCTCCCGCCGCGTCGAGCGACGCTTCGTCGAAGACCTCGCTGCCGACGTGTTCGCCGTCGCCTGGACCAAGCGCGAGACCGTGGTCGAGGGAGAGGAGCTGCCGTGGCTGTACCGCATTGCGGCGAACCTCGTGGCGAACCACCGCCGCCGCCAGGCCACCGGCGCCTCCCTTGTGCAGCTGCTCCGCACCCCCGACTCCGCGCCGTCTGCGGAGGACATCGTGATCGCCGACGAGTCGCTGGCCGGTGCGTGGCGTGCGCTCAAGGCGCGCGACCGCGAGGTGCTGGCACTCGCGCTGCTGGAGGATCTGCCCATCGCATCCATTGCCTCTGCTCTCGGCATCAGCCCGAACGCCGTCAGCATCCGCCTGCACCGCGCGAGGAAGACGCTCGCGGCACTTCTTGCCGGAGATGAAAGAACCGAGCCCCGCCCGACATAAACAGGGTATGAGCAACAACAACGACGACCTCTCAGCCCGGCTGCGGCGCAGCCTCGACGCTCGCGGCCTCGCGCCGGAGCTCTCGCCAGACCTCGTGTCTGGTGCATCCGATCGCACCGCTCCTCGGCTGGCCAACCCGGCCCGGCGCCTTCAGGTGGCCGGAGGCGCGACACTCATGGTCGCGGCCGTCGCCGTCGGCGCGCTCGTGGTTGCCCCCACGTTCCAGCAGCGGGCACCGCTCTTCACGGCAGCCAGTGGCAGCGCGGCGGGCGGGAGTGCGATGAGCGCAGAAGACTCGACAAGCAAGATGATGGCCAGCTGGATCACCTACGAGTACGTCGCCGGTGACTCCCTCTCGACCGACGGTGGTCGCGGCTCGGTCTACCAGCTCAAGCGCGTCGGCACTGCCGTAGAGCGGGCCGCCCAGATCGCCGCGGCGTTCGACGTCGACGGTGAGCCGCAGAAGTCGTCGTACTTCGACGAGGCCTACCCCAGTTACGTGGTCGGACCGGAGGACGGCACCGCTCCATCGGTCAACGTCACCTGGACCGGCACCGGCAGCTGGTACTACAACAACCCCACCGCCTACCCGCAGAGCGCGTGCGTTCCGCTGCCCATCGAGGGCGATGGCGACATCGGCGACGGCACGACCGGCGACTCCGGCTCTGGCGAGGCGACTGAGCTGGTCGACCCCGGCTTCGCCGTCGGAGAGCCGAGCTGCGAGTACGTCGAGCCGAAGCTCGAAGACAGCCTCGCGCCCCGCGAGGACGAGGCGCGATCGCTGGCCGCCGACCTCTTCGCCGAGACGGGACTGACGGTCGCCCCCGGCGACATCCGGGTGACCGTCGACGCGTGGCAGACGACCGCGACCACGAACCTCGAGGTCGACGGCGTGAAGACCGCGCTCGAGTGGACTGTTGCTTGGTCGGCGACGGGCGATCTCGCCTGGGGCTACGGCCAGTCGATCTCCGTCGTCGACCGCGGCGAGTTCGGCACGGTCTCTGCCGCGAGCGCTGTCGACCGCCTCGACGACTGGCGCTGGTACGGCTCCGCCGGCCCCGACTTCCAGGGTGGCGTGAGCATCCTCGCGATGGATGCCGCACGCTCCTCCGAGGCCGGCGGTGCAGTCAGCCCGGATGCGACGAGCACCGACCCGGTCGACCCCGACGCCCCGGTCTCGAACGAGCCGGACGCTCCGACCGAGGAGCCGAGCACGGAGCCGAGCTCCGAACCGCTGCCAGACCCGAGCGTCGAGCCACTGCCAGAGCCCACCGTCGAGCCGCAGCCGACGGTCGAGCCGGAGCCCATGCCAGAGCCGACCCCCGAGGTTGTCGTCGTCACCGTCGACTCCGCCGAGGCGACCCTGCTCATGATGTGGGACTCCGAGGGCAACGCGTGGCTCGTGCCAGGCTTCGCCGTCGCGCACCCCGACGGCTGGTTCACCACGGTCGTCTCCCTCGAGGAGGGCGTGATCGAACTGCCGGAGCCGATGGTCATCGAGCCATACCTCGAGGAGGACGTGCGCATCGAGGACTAGCTCCCAGCCAGTTCGGAGGATGGCCCCGGGAACCGCGGAATACCGCGGATCGCGGGGCCATCCCGCTGCGCGTAGACACGTCTGTCTGCTGAGGAATACCCAGACTTCAGGGGCACGGTGGTCACTGGTCGCGATGACGGGCCACCGGCGCTCCATTCGCGAGACCCGATTCCGTCATGGATGCGCCACGGTTCACGAGCGCCACTCGTCGAGGCCTCCGCGACCCCCGTACGCGGAGGCCCCGGCGAGATCACGGAGCGGGTCGCGCTCCGAGCTCCGAGACCGCGATGCTCGCCAGCCGCGTGCCGGCGGTGGCAGCGGCCACCGCGTCTGCGCTCGACAGGTACTCGGCGAGGAAGCCGGCGGTGAAGGCATCTCCGGCTCCGGTCGGATCGACCATGGATGCGGCGACAGCCGGCACCGCAACAGCCGGCCCTGCATCGACAGCCACGACCGCGCCGGCACGGTCGAGCGTGACGGCCGCCGCGCCGAAGCGCGCGGCGAGCTCGAGTGCCGCGGATCGCGCGTCATCGCTGCCCGTGAGAGCGCGGGCCTCCTCGAGGTTGGGCACGAGGATCGTCGCGCCATCAATCGCCGTGAGAAACCGCTCCGCCCCGTAGTCGAGCAGGAACCCGGCAGAACCGGGGTCGACGCTCACGGCAAGCCCAGCCGCGCGGGCCCGGCCGATCAGGGCGGTGACGGGGGCGGCATCCGGTCGACTGAACAGGCTGTAGCCGGTGAGGTGGAGGGCGGCGAAGCCGTCGACCTCGATCGCATCGAGGTCGATGGAGTCGTTGGCACCGCGCGCGGTGAGCATGGAGCGCGAGTCGCCGTCGATCAGGATCACGATGGCTCCCGTCGGCAGTGTCGCGTGCCCCTGCAGTCGAGGAATGACCCCGAACCGCTCGAACTCTGCCGAGTGCCGCGCGACGTCGGCCGCGCCGACCATGCCGTGAAACTCGACCGACACTCCGAGGTGGCCGAGCCAGGCGGCGGTGTTGCCGGCCGAGCCGCCGGCGCTCGAACGGATGTCGCTGACCGTGTCGGTATCCGGCCGGATCGGCCCGTGGGGAACCACGATGATGTCGTCGATGACGTCGCCGACGACCAGGACTCTAGGCATGCAGCGCGGCCCAGGCCGTTGCGATGTCACCTGCGACGCGCACGTTGTTGCGCGCGAGGTCGAGGTTGACCTCGAGGCTGCGGCCGCCAGAGAGCTCGACGATCTTGAGGAGGAGGAACGGCGTGACCGCCTTGCCCGTCACACCGGCCTCCTCCGCGAGGGCGAGGGCCTCGGTGAGGATGCGGTCGTGCTCCTCGCGCTCCCACGCCTGATCGGCGGGAACCGGGTTCGCCACCACGATGCCCTGCCCGTGGCCGAGCTCGTCCTGGCTCTTCATGACGGCGGCGACCTGGGCGGCGTTCTCGACCGACCAGTCGAGCGTGAAGGCGCTCTCGCGCAGCCAGAAGCTCGGAAAGACGGTCGTGCCGTAGCCGATGACCGGCACGCTGAGAGTCTCGAGGCGCTCGAGCGTCGCGGCGATGTCGAGCACCGACTTGACGCCGGCGCTCACCACGGTGATCGGGGTGACCGCGAGGGTCGAGAGGTCGGCCGACTCGTCGAAGGTGTCGCTCGCACCACGGTGCACTCCCCCGAGTCCGCCGGTCGCGAAGACGCGGATGCCCGCGAGCGCCGCGAGATGACTCGTGGCCGCGACGGTGGTGGCTGCACTCAGTCCCGCCGCCGCGATGATGGGCAGGTCGCGCACGGAGGCCTTGGCCAGCTCCTCCTCCGCGATGCGGCGAACACCCTCCTCGTCGAGGCCGATGCGCGGCACACCGTCGAGCACGGCGATCGTGGCAGGCGTCACGCCCTTCTCGCGCAGGATCTGCTCGAACTCGATCGCCGCCTCATGGTTGCGCGGGCGCGGGAGTCCGTGGGAGATGATCGTCGACTCGAGGGCGACGACGGGGCGGTTGGCGGCGAGGGCGTCGGCGACGTCGGCGCTGACGATGAATGGAGTTGACATCCCTTTCACTCTATCCGCGGGAGAATAGACCAATGCCTACCGTGAACGCCTTCGCTGCGCCCTCTGCCACCGAGCCACTGATCCGCACCACCATCGAGCGCCGCGAGGTCGGCGAGCACGACGTTCTCATCGAGATCGCGTACTCCGGCATCTGCCACTCCGACATCCACACCGTTCGCGGCGAGTGGGGACCCATCGCCTACCCGCAGGTCGTCGGCCACGAGATCGTCGGCACCGTCACCGAGGTCGGCTCTGCCGTCACGAAGCACGCCGTCGGCGACCGGGTCGGCGTCGGCTGCATGGTCAACTCGTGCCGCGAGTGCGAGAACTGCCTCGCCGGCGAGGAGCAGTACTGCCTGAACGGCAACACCGGAACCTACACCGCCGTCGACCGCGACGGCACGATCACGCAGGGTGGCTACTCGACCCATATCGTCGTCGTCGAGGACTTCGTGCTGAGGGTGCCGGAGTCGATCCCCTTCGAGGCAGCGGCTCCCCTGCTGTGCGCCGGCATCACGACGTACTCCCCGCTCTCGCACTGGAATGCCGGCCCCGGCAAGCGCGTCGCCGTCGTCGGCATGGGCGGCCTCGGCCACATGGCGGTCAAGATCGCCCACGCCATGGGCGCAGAGGTCACCGTGCTCTCGCAGGGCCTGAGCAAGAAGGACGACGGCCTGCGCCTCGGCGCCGACCACTACTTCGCCACGAGCGACCCCGCCACCTTCACGGAACTGCGCAACCACTTCGACCTCATCATCAACACGGTGAGTGCGCCCCTCGACATCAACGCATACCTCACGCTGCTCCGTCTCGACGGGGCCCTCGTCAACGTCGGCGCCCCGCCGGAGCCGCTGCCCATCCAGGTGTTCACGCTGTTCAGCAACCGCCGCACGTTCGCGGGCTCGAGCATCGGCGGCATCCGTGAGACGCAGGAGATGCTCGACTTCTGCGCGACGCACGGCATCGCCTCCGAGGTCGAGGTCATCCCGGCCGAGTACATCAACGAGGCATACGAGCGCGTGCTCAGCTCCGACGTGCGCTACCGCTTCGTCATCGACGTGGCGACGCTGCGCTAGCCCTGCCGCGAGTTGCGCGCCACCGCGGCCGCAGCGCGCCAGACTGGATGCATGACCCGCTTCGTTATCGACGCCCCGGCCGCGATCCGCATCGTTCGCGAGGGCATCGACGTGCAGCACGACCTCGTCGCGCCGAGCGTGCTGCGCTCGCAGGCGCTCGCGCTGATCCATGCCTCGGTGCGTGCCGGTGAGACCAGTCGACAGGATGCCCTGCAGCAGCTCGACGGCATCACGAGCATGCGCATCCGACTGCTCGGCGACCGGGTCTCGCGCGGCACCGCATTCCGGCTCGCGCTGGAGCACGACTGGCCCGACACCTCCCACGCGGAGTACATCGCGGTGACCCGCCTGCAGGCCGACGCGCTCGTCGCGCTCGACCCGTCACTCGCGGCCGTCGCCGACGGCCTCGTGCCCCTCGCCGATTTCGGTGCGCTAGCGGCGCATCCCGCTTGAGCCGAGCACCGACCGCACCTCGAGCACGATGACCACGCGCAGCGGGTTCACCCGCGGCTGGCGGTAGCGCTCGGCATACAGGTCGACGCCGAGCTGCACCTCCTCCGCAGAGCGGGCGATCGTCGCCGTGCCCTGCAGCGTGAGCCAGCGGGGGCCGTCGACCTGGGCGATCGAGGCGCGGCCATCGGCGAGGATGTTGCGCACCTTCCTCGAGTCGCCGGAGGTGATCACACGGGCGACACCGTCGCGGTAGGTGAAGCCGACGGCGACGACGTGGATGCTGCCGTCGGGTGCGAGGGTCGACAGCGTCGCGAGGTGGCGGTCTCTCACGAACGTGATGGCGTCATCCGAGAGCAGTTCAGGCATTGAGGCCGGCGGTCACTATCGCACGAGCCGGCCACCCGCCGTTGTCGTACACAACCGTCGTCGTCTCCATGAGGGCCAGACTAGCTGTGGGTACGACGTATCAGGCACCCGCGAACTCGAACACGATTCGCGCGGGCACCTTGCCGCTCAGGACTTCGTCCATCGCCGACGAGATGGCGCCGAGGTCCCGCGTCTCGGTGACGACCTCGGTGCGTCCTGCGGCGTGCAGTGCGAAGACCTCTCGCAGATCCTCGCGGGTGCCGACGATCGAACCGATCACCGAAATGCCCTTCAGGACCGTTGCGAAGATCGGCAGTTCGAAAGCTCCGTCCTTCGGCAGGCCGACGCACACCAGGCGTCCGCCGCGTCGAAGGCTCTGGAACGCCTGCTCAAACACCTCCGACGACGCCGCGAGGACGACTGCGACGTCGGCACCACCCTCATCCTGGATCGCCTTCACTGGATCCACTGCTGCGGCGTTCACCAGATGGTCGGCGCCCAATCGGGCCGCAAGCTCCAGCTTCTCGTCTACGACGTCGACAGCGGTGACAAACCCTCCGACGAGCTTGGCGTATTGAACCGCAAGGTGGCCAAGACCGCCGATGCCGAAGACAGCGACACGCTCGGCTGGCACGATATGGGCCACCTTGATGGCCTTGTAGGTGGTGACACCGGCACAGGTCAGGGGCGCGGCATCGCGAGCCGTAATGCCCTCCGGCACCTTCACGACGTACCGCGAATCTGCCGTGGAGTACTCCCGCAACCCGCCGTCAATCGAGTAGCCGGTATTGCGCTGGTTCTCGCACAGGGTTTCGCGACCGTCGATGCAGTAGCCGCACGCGCCGCAACCGTATCCAAACCATGGCATCGCGACCCGGTCACCGACGGCGACTTCGGTGACGTCGGCGCCGATCGACTCGACAATTCCCACCCCCTCGTGACCGGGGGTGAAAGGCAGATGCGGCCGCACCGGCCAGTCGCCGTGTGCAGCGTGGATGTCAGTGTGGCACAGCCCGGACGCCTCGACCCTCACGAGAACCTCGTGAGCACCGGGGGTCGGCTTAGGCACTTCCTGAACCTCCGGGGCCGTGGTGAAGTCGGTGACAATGACTGCGCGCATGATGCTCTCCTCGAATGTGGTCGCCAGCGCCGACAAGGTCGACACCGAATCCAACCTCTGTTACGGGCAATCCTTCGCGGGCGATCAGGAGCGATGTAGGGTCCAAAGTCCCGCAGGCGCGAGAGCACCAGCTCGCCCGCGCGCACGTGCCCCACTCACCCGGCGGAGAGCACCTGCCGCACGAGCGGCACCCCCGGCCGGTAGGCGAGGTGCACGTAGCTCGGGGCGTCGAGCACGACCAGGTCAGCCCGGGCTCCGAGGCGGAGGTGGCCGACATCCTCGCGGCGAAGGGCTGCCGCGCCGCCGAGGGTGGCGGCGCGCAGGGCCTCCGTCGGCGTCATCCCCATGTCACGCACGGCGACGGCGATGCAGAACGGCAGCGAGCTCGTGAAGGAGGAGCCGGGGTTGCAGTCGCTCGCGAGCGCGACGGTGACGCCCTCGTCGATGAGGCGGCGGGCATCCGGATACGGCTGCCGGGTGGAGAACTCGACACCGGGCAGCAGGGTGGCGACCGTGTCGCTGCCCGCGAGTGCCTCGATGTCTGCGTCGGATAGGAAGGTGCAGTGGTCGACGCTTGCGGCACCGAGCTCGACCGCGAGGCGCACCCCGTCGGACTCCCCGAGCTGCCCGGCGTGCACCCGAAGGCCAAGACCGGCTGCGGCGCCAGCGAGCAGGATGCGGCGCGACTCCTCGACAGTGAACGCACCGGTCTCGCAGAACACGTCGATCCATCGCGCGAACGGAGCGCACGCCGCGAGCATCTCGCCGACGACGAGATCGACGTAGCCGTCGCGATCGTCCTCATACTCCACCGGCACGACGTGCGCCCCGAGGAAGGTGGTCTCCGGCGTCAGAGTGCTCGCGAGCCGGAGGGCCCGTGCCTCGTCGGCGACGGTGAGGCCGTAGCCGCTCTTGATCTCGACGGTCGTCATGCCCTGTGCCCGCATCTCGGCGACGAGGGCGGCGGCACGGGCGAGCAACTGGTCGTCCGAGGCCTCGCGGGTGAGGCGCACGGTCTTTCGGATTCCGCCCGCCTCGTAGCGGCGACCAGCCATCCTCGCCTCGAACTCGTCGGCGCGGTCGCCAGCGAAGACCAGGTGGCTGTGGCTGTCGACGAAGCCAGGGATGACGCACGCACCACCCGCGTCGATGCGGTGGTCTGCAGCGGGGGCGTCGCTCGCGTCCCCGACCCACACCACGACTCCGTTCTCGATGACGAGGGCGGCTTGCGTGCGCTCCGGTCGCTCCTCGTCGTGCGTGACGAGCAGGCCGATATCGGTGATGACAGTGGTGGTCACGACCGCGCCCCGATGATCTCGAGCACGCACAGCGCGACGAGGCGCACGGTGCGGCCGTCGGGGGTGTCGGCCGCGGCATCCACCTCGACGAGGTCGACGGAGGTGACCGAGGGGTGCGCCCCCGCTGCAGCAGCCGCCTGCCGCAGCTGCCACGCCGAGATGCCACCCGGAACGCTCGCGGGGCACGCGGGCGCGACGGAGCGGTCGCACACATCCACGTCGAGGTCGACGTGCACACGGCCACCACCGGAGGACGCGATCTCGAGGGCCTCCGCCATCGCGTCGGCCATGCCGCGGCGCTCGAGGTCGGCCCTCGTGATCACCGTGATGCCGAGGTCGCGGGCCCGCTGCGCATAGGCCGCCGAGTTGGCGAAGGGCTCGATGCCGACCTGCACGACGCGCCGTCCGTCGAGCCCGGCATCGATGAGCTCGCGCACCGGCGAGCCGTTGCTGTGACCGTCGCGCAGGTCGTGGTGGGCGTCGAGGGTGACGAGCCCGGCGCTCGCGAGGTCCGATCCGAGCCGCGCCAGTGCGACCGGAACCGTCGCGGAGTTGTCGCCGCCGATGGCGACGAGAAGCGTGGCCTCGATGCGACCGAGGTCGACGACGTCGAGAGTGTCGCCGGCATCCACGATCGAGAGGGGCGACCGGATGCTGTAGCGCCGAAGCGCATCGCGCACCGCCGCGGGCGTCAGCTGCGCGTTCGTCGCAGACAGCGAGCTCTCGTGCGTCGGAACCCCCACGAGCGCCACGTCGGCTGCGCCGGTCGGCGAAGGCCAGTCGCCGGCGCGCGGCCAGAGCGGATCGTGGGAGAGGGTCACGCCTCAGCTCCCTCGATAGACGCCTCTCGCATCGGCACGCGCACGTCGAGCCTCTCTGCCACCGCGATCGCCTCGTCGTAGCCGGCATCGACATGGCGGATGACGCCCATCGCCGGGTCGTTCGACAGCACGCGCGCGATCTTCTCCCCGGCGAGCGCGGTGCCGTCGGCCACCGTCACCTGCCCGGCGTGGATCGAGCGACCGATACCGACGCCGCCGCCGTGGTGGATCGATACCCAGGTCGCGCCCGACGCCGTGTTGACGAGCGCGTTGAGCAGCGGCCAGTCGGCGATCGCGTCGGAGCCGTCCTTCATCGCCTCGGTCTCGCGGTACGGCGAGGCGACCGAGCCGGAGTCGAGGTGGTCCCGCCCGATGACGACGGGGGCGGCGAGCTCGCCGGAGGCGACCATGTCGTTGAAGCGTGCTCCGGCGACATCCCGCTCCCCGTAGCCGAGCCAGCAGATGCGCGCGGGCAGCCCCTGGAAGTGCACGCGCTCGCCGGCGAGCCGGATCCAGCGCGCGAGCGACTCGTTCTCTGGGAAGAGTTCGAGCACGGCTCGGTCGGTCTTGGCGATGTCGCTCGCCTGGCCGCTGAGCGCGGCCCAGCGGAACGGCCCCTTGCCCTCGGCGAAAAGCGGCCGGATGTAGGCGGGCACGAACCCGGGGAACGCGAACGCGTCCGCGTAGCCCGCTGCCTTCGCCTCCGTGCGGATGTTGTTGCCGTAGTCGAACACCTCGGCGCCCGCGCGCTGGAACCCGACCATCGCCTCCACGTGCACGGCCATGCTCTGCCGCGCGAGGTCGGCGAAGCCGGGGTCGAGGCGCGCCTGCTCCCAGTCGTCGAAGGCGACCTCGAGCGGGAGGTAGGCAAGCGGGTCGTGCGCGCTCGTCTGGTCGGTGACGATGTCGATCTCCGCGCCCATGGCGAGCAGCTGCGGCACGAGGGCGGCGGCATTGCCGAGCACGCCGATCGAGAGCGGCTTGCTTGCGTCGCGCGCGGCGTAGGCGAGGTCGAGCGCCTCGGCGAGCGACCCGGCAGACACGTCGAGGTAGCCGTGGTCGAGCCGGCGGGCGATGCGCGACGGGTCGACGTCGATGCAGATCGCGACGCCGTCGTTCATCGTGACGGCGAGCGGCTGGGCACCGCCCATGCCCCCGAGTCCGGCGGTGAGGGTGATCGTTCCGGCGAGCGTTCCGTTGAACCTCTTCGCTGCAACCGCGGAGAAGGTCTCGTAGGTGCCCTGGAGGATTCCCTGGGTGCCGATGTAGATCCACGACCCGGCGGTCATCTGGCCGTACATCGTCAGGCCGAGCTGCTCGAGACGCCGGAACTCGTCCCAGTTGGCCCAGTCGCCCACGAGGTTGGAGTTGGCGAGCAGCACGCGCGGCGCCCACTCGTGGGTCTGCATGACGCCGACCGGCTTGCCCGACTGCACCAGCAGGGTCTCGTCGCCCTTGAGTGTCTGCAGCGTGCGCACGATCGCGTGGTAGCTCGGCCAGTCGCGCGCGGCCTTGCCGGTGCCGCCGTAGACGACGAGGTTCTCCGGGTGCTCTGCGACCTCCGGATCGAGGTTGTTCTGCAGCATGCGAAGGGCGGCCTCCTGCGGCCAGCCGAGAGTGTGCAGCTGCGTGCCGCGATGTGCGCTGATCATGCTGTCTCCAATCCGCTCGCCCGAAGCAAGCTGCCATCCACCACGAGGTCGACCGCCGCCGCGATCTCGGGCGCGAGGTAGCGATCCGGCCCGACGCCCTGCACCCGCGTGCGCAGTGCGGCGATGACCGCCGCCGACACGGGCGACGGCGTCTCGCCGCGCATCTCGATGCCGCGCGCTGCCGTCATGAGCTCGATCGCGAGCACGCGCTGCAGGCCGTCGATGCTGCGGCGCAGCTTGCGGGCCGCGCTCCAGCCCATCGAGACGTGATCCTCCTGCATCGCGCTCGTCGGAATGGAGTCGACGGATGCGGGAGCCGCCAGCCGCTTCAACTCGCTCACGATCCCCGCCTGCGTGTACTGCGCGATCATATGGCCGGAGTCCACGCCGGGGTCGGCCGCGAGAAAGGCGTTGAGCCCGCCGTTGCGGCTCTTGTCGAGAAAGCGGTCGGTGCGGCGCTCGCTCATGCTCGCGACATCCGCGACGACGATGGCGAGAAAGTCGAGCACGTACCCGACCGGTGCCCCGTGGAAGTTGCCGTTCGACTCGACGCGGCCGTCCGTCGTCACCACGGGGTTGTCGATGGCGCTGGCAAGCTCGCGCTGCGCGACCGTGCGGGCATGGTCGAGGGTGTCGCGCGCGGCCCCGTGCACCTGGGGGGCGCAGCGCAGCGAGTAGGCATCCTGCACCCGGGTGAACCCCGCGACCTGGTGGGCCGCGATCGTGCCGGAGCCGGCGAGCACCGCGCGCATGTTCGCGGCGCTCTCCCTCTGGCCCGGGTGCGGCCGCAGTGCCTGCAGGTCAGCGGCGAAGACGGTGTCGGTGCCCGCGAGACCCTCGACGCTCATGGCGGCAGCGAGGTCGGCGGTCGTGAGCAGCGCGTCGAGGTCGGTGATGGCGAGGGCGAGCATGCCGAGCATGCCGTCGGTGCCGTTGATGAGGGCGAGGCCCTCCTTCTCCTGCAGCACGACGGGCTCGACGCCGGCCGCGGCGAGCGCTTCGGCTGCCGGCCCCGCGATGCCGTCCACCAACACCTCGCCCTCCCCCATGATCGCGAGAGCGCAGTGGGCGAGGGGCGCGAGGTCACCGGAGCAGCCGAGGCTGCCGTACTCGCCGACGACAGGGGTGATGCCGGCGTTGAGCAGGTCGGCGTAGCGCTGGGCGACGACCGGGCGAACGCCCGTGCGACCCGTGGCGAGGGTCGAGAGGCGCAGCAGCATCATGCCGCGCACGACCTCGCGCTCGACCTCCGGTCCGCTGCTGGCAGCGTGGCTGCGCACGAGGGATCGCTGCAGCTGCTGGCGCTGCTCGAGCGGGATGTGCTTGGTGGCGAGAGCGCCGAAACCCGTCGACACCCCGTAGTGCGGCCTGTCGTCGCTGGCGAGCAGCTCGATCACCGCGCGGGAGTCGGCAATGGCCGCGAGCGCCTCTGGCGAGAGCTCTACGCGAGCGCCATGCCGCGCCACGGCAACGAGCTCTTCGACGCGAACGGCGCCGACACCGACGACCACTGTCTGAACCATGCACGTCATTCAACGCCTGCGGCCTCGGGCGTGGGGAGGAGCGAGGGCATACTCTGTCTGAGATACCAGACAGAAGGAGACCGGATGCCAGAGGTGCCAGCCGCGCGCAGCGCCCTCCGCGTCCTGCGCCTCCTTGCCCACCGCGGACAGCCGATGCCAGCCGCGGTGATCGCCCGGGAGCTCGGCATTCCCCGCTCGACCCTGTACCAGCTGGCCAGGGCGATGATGGACGAGGGCTTCCTCGTGCACTACCCGGAGGATCGCTCCTACGGTCTCAGCGACCTCGTCGCCGAGATGGGATCTGCCTCGGTGCAGAGCGACCGGCTGGCGCGGCTCGCGCATCCGCTGCTCGAGCGGCTCGTCGCGCAGGCGCGGGTGCCGGTCGTCGCCCACCTCGCGGTGCTGACAGGGGCGGAGGTCACGTACGTCGACAAGGTGGCGGTGCCGCGGGCACCGACCACGGTCTCCAGTGTCGGCGTTCGCCTCCCCGCCCACCTCACGGCGACCGGTCGCGCCATGCTCGCCGGTCTCTCGAGCGCGCAGGTGCGTGCGCTGTACCCGAGCCGCGACAGCCTCGTGCGCCGTGTTGGGCCAGGGCCGCGCACGCTGGCAGAGCTGGATCACCTGCTCGCCGACGTGCGCGCCCGCGGCTGGGCCTCGGAGGAGGGCGACGTCATGGGCGGCTACTCGTCCGTCGGCGCCGCGGCGCTCGACCGCAACGCCCACCCCGTCGCGGCGATCGGGCTGACCTACCGCTCAGAGCTCGACGCCGGCGACGAGCTCGGCCCGCTCGTCGTCGCGACCGCCGCCGCGCTCTCGGCGAGGCTGGCGGGCCGCTAAACCGTCGCGATAGGCGAAGGGCCGAGGCGGGAATGCCGCCCCGGCCCCGTCGCTACGGCACCAGTCGCACGGGCAGCGTTGTTGCTCCCGTTGCGCTCACCTCCAACTGGTTTCGGGTGTAGGTCGTGTAGCCCGTCTTGCTTACCTGCACCGACACCGTGCCCGTCGAGGCCCCCGAGATCAGGAAGAAGCCCTCGGCGTTCGTTGTCGTGCTGGCACCGCCCACGATCTGCACCGTGGCCCCGCTGATCGCGGCACCGGCGCTCGTCGTCACTCGACCCGTTACGGCAGGCAGGGTGACAGAAGCCGCCCCGATGTCGATCGTCAGCACGGTGTAGCTATGCGCGGGGAAGCTGTAGCTGAACGAACTGCCGACACCCGAGACCGTGGAGGTCGCTGCCTGTACGGTGGTCGGGCTCTGCCAGGTGTTCTGGTCGAGGTAGCTCGACGAGTTCACCGTGCGCGCCACGGCCGTCGAACCGATCGACCCTCCGTTGGCGATCGAGATCGCCGTCGTGGTCGCGCTCGACGGATCACGGTTGAGCACCGAAACGAAGAGCTTCGACCCGTCTGCCGACCGAGTCGTCGTCACATCGAGATACGGCACGTTCGCCCGGGATGGGAGGTTGCCCATCGCCGGCGCGTTGTAGGTGCTGGATGTCGATGTCGACTTCACGAGGAGCGGTCCATGCTGCGCGGCGACGAGTCGCTGCACCTCATAGGCCGGCGTCACGAACGAGCCGCGGTTGCCGACCCGGAACGATCCGCCATCCCAGAAGTTGACGAGCGTCGAGGCCGCGTTGATCTCGTTGAGATCCGGTCTCCTCATCAACAGGTTGAGAATGCCGGCCTCGGCGAGTCCACCCTCGAGCGTCCGAGTGCGGCGGTGCTCCTCGTTGAAGTACATCGCCGCGTGCTCGAGAACGGCGAGCTTGATGTCATTCGTCGTGTTGGCGAGAATGGCGTCACCGCTCGCGGCAAGCCGGTCGCCGATGGTGAGCGCGGCCCCCATGCTCGCCGAGTAGACATCACTCGACGAGTAGTTCTGCGGGAGCCCCTGCGGACTGTAGTAGTGAACGGCGACCTGATCGATCTTGGAGCCAGCCGTCTGCACGAGGGTGGTGTTCCAGGCCTGGCTTGCGCTGTTTCCGTCGCCGCCTTCGCCGATGAACTCGATGGAGGCATCCTTCGCGTACATGGCGTCGCGGAACTGCACGTAGCTGTTTGCGAAGGTTGTGGCGTCGGTGTGGCCTGGCGTCCACCATCCCCAGACCTCGTTGCCGATCTCCCAGTGTTTGATGCCCCACGGAGTCGACTTGCCGTTGGCCGCTCGCGCTGCGCCCTGTGTCGTGCCGGTAGATCCGTTGACGTACTCGACCCAGTTGGCCGCGCTTGTCGACGTGCCCTGGCCCCAGTTGACATTGAGGATCACCTGGAGGCCCATCGCCTGCGCGAGGTCAAGGATCTCGTGCGTGCCGACATCGTTCGTCATCCACTGCGCGTCCCACTGGGCGAAGTAGGTCGGCTGCCGCGAGTCGCGGGATCCGACCCCGTCTGCCCAGTTGTACGAATCGGCGATGATGCCACCCGGCCAGCGGATCATTACGGGATCGAGCACGTCGACGCGGTCGACGAAGTCCTTGCGCCATCCCCCGTATGACACCTCCGACGGGTCGAGGGGCATGAGGCTCGGCATGTCGATTGCGAGCGTCCCGGTTCCCGCGGTGCCGATGAACAGCTTCGCGTACGGGTCGGTTGTCGATGGCGTGAGCGTGGCTGTGTACTTAGCCCAGCTTCCCGTCACCCCGGAGAGCGTCGCGCTCGCATAGGTCGTGTACGACGGGCCGTCACCGGTCGCCGGTCCGAGGTAGACCGTCACCGGCGTACTGAGACCCGTCTGCTTGAGCCACACCGAGAAGGCGTACTGCTTGCCCGCGGCCACCTGCACGTCGCGTTGGGCGATTCCGCGGCGACCTGTCGTGTGCTGCGTCACCTGCACCTGCTGAGCGGAGGCACCGTTGTAGGCACCCGCGACCTGGGTGTAGTTCGCACGATCGGCATAGCCGTCGTCGAACCACGACCCCTGACGGTTCCAGGTGATGTAGTCCCAGGCGGTGGTCGACGATCCGTAGCCGTACGCGAACACCTGGAACTCGGTGTTGCCAACGGCGCTCACTCCCTCGAGTCGGTGCACCAGCGAGCCGTCGTAGTAGAACGAGAAGGTTCGTCCGCCCGATGTCCACGGGCTGACCTCGATCCTCAGCTTGCCCGGTGTGGTCACTGCGGGCCCGGTCCAGGTCGTCACCCCGTCGCCGAACACCTTGAGCACGCCGCCCTCGACCCCGAACTCGACGAACTTGGTGAAGTCACCTCTGCCCGTGCCCGCATAGATATTGAGCAGCGCATTCGTTCCAGAGACGGAGTCGAGCTTCGCGTCGACCGTGTAGCCGTAGACGTCGCTCTCCTCCAGCCGCGGGGAGATCACGCCATAGCGACTGCCGGCCACCCCGGCGATGGTCATCTGGCTGTTGCCCTGAGTCGCGGTGCCCCAGCCACCCGCGAGGGAGATGGGCGTCCACTCAACACTCGGCCCCGGACCCCCCTCGAACCCTGGCGCAAACTGGTCCCATAGGTGCACGCCGTTGATTCCGACGCGGTCCCACTGGGTGACGGAGGTTCCGAATCCGTACAGTCCGACCCGGAAGTCGCCCTTCGGGACGTCCTTGCGATCCCACAGTTCGTGCACCTTCGTGCCGTTGACGTAGAAGCGGAATGAGCGGCCGTTGGCATAGAAGGGGCTCACCTGCACGGAGAGGGTCGCTGGGAGCGTCACTGCGCCGCCGGTCCAGTTGTAGCCGTCGGGGGCGAACACTTTCGCGACACCGCCTTCGACGCCGAACTCCATGAACTTGGAGAAGTCCCCGGCTCCGGAACCGCCGTAGATGTTGATGAGCCCGTTGGTGCCAGACACCGACTGGAGCCGCGTGTCGACGGTCGTCCAGTCGACGGCGCTGTTGCGCACCGGTGCCGAGAGCAGGGCGTACCGCGAGCTCGCCGTGCCTGTCACCTGCGCCCGCCCGCTCGCAACGGATACCGACCCGGCGATGCCGCCCTGCAGCAGGGTGGGTGTCCACCGCGATGACAGAGCCGTGCCCCCGAAGCTGTCGAAGGTGTCGTCGTGCGAGACCGTTACGTAGTCGGCGACAACCGTGCCCGTGTATCCGTACAGGAAGGCCCGGTAGTCGTCAGGGAGCAGGGTGTATCCCGTCACCGTTCTCACCAGGGAGCCGTTGTAGTAGAAGTCGATGTCACGAGCGGTGCCGGACTGCGGCGAGACGACGATCTTAAGTGTCGCCGGAAGGGTCGCGGCCCCTCCGGTCCACGCGGTCAGACCATCGCCATAGACCTTCAGGTTGCCCCCCTCGACGGCGAACTCGAGGTACTTGCTGAAGTCGCCGGCACCGGTGCCCCCGTATACGCCGAGGATGGCGTTTGTCCCCGATGCGCTCACGATGCGCGACTCGACAGTTGTCGCTGTGTACTTCGTGTCGCCGAGGTTGTTCGAGACGATGCCCCATCGACCTGCGGATGCCGCCGCAAGCGAGACGGATCCCGAGCCGACCGTGACCGTTCCGGCTGCGACCCCGTCGAGCGAGACGGGCGTCCAGCGCGAACGGTCGAGAGACGAACCGGAGAAGTGGTCGTAGAGGGTGCTCTGGGTCGATGCCACCGTCTCCGTCTCGAATGAGCGGTTTCGCAGGCGCTCCGCCCACGCTCCATTCATCTCGTCGTACGCCCACTCCGCCATCTGTCCGACGACGGTGGGCTGGATCACCCCTTGCACGGCGCCCGCGTCTATAGCGATCGTGCCTGTGCCGGCGAGGGCCGGCTGAAGCGGCGCCGCCGTGAGTGCGACGACTAGCGCCGCAACTGCCGCGGCTCTCGCCGCTGCTCGTTTCCTGATGTTCACTGTCATTCCTTTACACTTCGTCGGGTAATGGAACTGCGATGCTGAATCGTTAAAGCATTCAGGTCACCCCAGCGTGGATCCCCGCGTGCTGCGGGGGGTGGATGAACCCTGGATCGGGCCGTCGACCCAGGGTCCCTCCGGCTTGAAGGAGATGCGGTGCACGTGCATCCTGCGTGCGTCGTGCGCCTCATCCCAGGCGTGGAAGGCAATGGCGTCGTCGCCTTCTGGCGTGACGACGAGTGAATTGTGCCCCGGGCCGATCAGGCCGTGCATGCCGGTCGCGAGCAGCGGTGGCGTGCCCTCTGGCGCATGAGCCCATGGGCCGAGCGGACTCGGGGCGACTGCCCACGACACGGCGTACCCATCCCCCGTCCACGCCCCACCGGAATAGGTCAGCCAGTACCGGCCGTCGCGGAAGATGACCGACGGACCCTCGAGGGTGTGCCAGTCGATGGTCGCGCCGTAGATGCTGCGGTTTCGCTCAAAGAGCTGCCAGTCGGCGTTGGGCGCGAGCACGGCGACGGGCTGCCCCTCGGCACGGGTCATCGTTGCGAGTCGGACGACGGCGAGCTGGGTTCCGGGCCGAGGGTCGTCAAGCACATCACGCGCGAAGAACAGGTACCAGCTGCCGTCAAGGTCTCTGAAGGGATGCGCGTCGATCGCGAACGACTCGCCAGGAGTCAGGTTCACTCCCTGGTCGACGAAGGGGCCGAGCGGGGAGCGCGATCGCGCGACGCGCACATGGTGACCGCTGATTCCGTGGCCGACCGAGTAGTACATCCACCACGCACCGTCGGCCTCCACAACCTCCGGCGCCCAGTACTCGTCGCCGAGGCTCGCGTCGACGCGTGGCATGACGGCACCATATGCGCGCCAGTGCACCAGGTCGGTCGAGACGAGTGCCTCGAAGACCGTGCTGCCCTCGGCGGGAGGGCGGCCCGTTCCGTAGGCCACGTAGGCGCCATCGGCGAAGCGGAGCACAAACGGATCGGCGAAGTACGACTCGTACACCGGCGCCGTCACGACAGCTCCCGAAAGAGCTCGGCCGCTGGAGTTGCGACTCGCTCGAGCGCTCCGCTCGCGGTCTCCTCTAGTCGCACAAGGCCCATCCGCCGAAGGAACGGGGTCTTTCCGTCTGCAGGGTCGCCGAGCGATGGCGCCGGGCCGATCTCGGTCGAGCCGTCTGCCGCCTGCCGCTGCACCACGAACTCCTCGACATTGGCGCCGCCGGCTGCCCACGACCAGTCAACGAAGTCGAATAGCGGCCACCAGGTGTACCCCCGGATGTCCGCGCCGCCAGCAGCAAGGCCGCGCACCGCCACAGCTGAGTCGCGAAGCCATCGCGTGCGCAGGTCGTCGTCTCCCTCGATGCTCGTCTCCGTGATCACCAGGGGAAGCGAGTAGCGGGCCGAGAAGCCAGAGACGGCCTCGACGAGCCCGTTCGTCCAGTCGTCGAACGACAGCTGCGCGACAGAACCAGCCACGGTCGTGATCCGCCTCGGGGTGAGGTCCGGGTAGTAGTTGACACCGATGATGTCGGGAACCTGTGGATGCTGGAGGAGCCACAGCAAGTCATCCTGCGAGGCACCGTGGTCGAGCAGCCACGACCACAGCGGATGCGACTCATCCACCCTGCCGACGATGAGGTCGGTGGGCAGCCAGCCGATGTCGCGCACCAGCGCCGTGTGCTCGTCGAGTGCTGGCTCCTCGGTGTGCACCACGGTCGACGCCTCAACGTGCACGATGACCGCGTCCGGGTTGACGGCACGTATGGCCGCGGTCGACCGCACCATGCCGAGAGCCATCGGCACCGCAACCGCGATCCATCCATCCCAGCCCGTCAGCCTCGGCGGCCAGACGCCACGCAACCCGCAGAAAGATGCGGTCGTGACCGGTTCGTTGAGCGGGGTGAAGTGCGTCACCCTGCCGCGGTAGCGCTCGGAGAAGGCGCGAGAGAACTCCTCGATCGCCGCCGGGTATCGCTCGTCTGCGAACGAGTGCCGCAGCCACCGTGGCGTGCCGTAGTGAACGAGATCAGCCACGATAGTCAGGCCGAGAACGTCCACCGCGAAGGCAAGGATCTCGTCGAGCTCTCCCCACTCGAACTCACCGGGTGCCACGTGCACCACCGGCCAGCTGACGCCGTAGCGCAGTGCGGTCGCCCCAAGGTCGCGGGCAAGGGTCAGATCTGCCATCCACGACTCGCTGTGCCCGGTGAGGATGTGCTCGTCGAGCGGCTGCTCGTGTGGGCTCACCGGGTAGACACAGGTGTCCTCGATGCCGACCAGCCACGTGAACGAACCCCGCCTGAACGGCGAGCTCGCCGGGATCACTTGAGCCCCGTCGTCGCGATGCCCGCCACGAAGTACTTCTGCGCGAGGAAGAACGCGAGAGCAAGGGGGAGCAACGAGATCGTGGCGCCCGCGAGGAGCACGGCGTGGTCGGTGACATGCTGCCCGCCGAACAGGGTGAGGCCTGCCGGGAGCGTGCGCATCTCGGTCGAGCTCGTGACGATCAGCGGCCACAGCAGGTCGTTCCACAGGTTCATGAAGTGCAGCACGGCGAGGGTTGCCAGTGCGGGCTTCGCGAGCGGAAGGATGATGCGCCAGTAGATGCGAAGGTGACCCGCGCCGTCGATGCGGGCCGCCTCGTCCAGTTCTCTCGGGATCGTGATGAAGAACTGGCGCAGCATGAAGATGCCGAACGCACTCGTCGCGCGCGGGATGATGAGGCCCTGGTAGGTATCGAGCCACCCGAAGTGGAACAGCTCGATGAACACGGGAATCAGCGTCACCTGGAACGGCACCATGAGCGTCGCGATCACCAGGATGAAGAGCACGTTCGACCCGCGGAACGGGATCCGCGCGAGCGCGTAGGCGCACATCGAGTCGAAGAGCAGGCAGAGCACCGTGGTCACTCCGGCGAAGATGAAGCTGTTGAGCAGCAGACGGAGGAACGGCAGCTCCTGCCAGATGCTCGTGTAGCCGTCGAGAGTCCACTCGGTCGGCAGCAGGCTCCACGGTGCTCCGAACAGATCTGCTTCGCTGCGGAACGAGCCGGCGACCATCCAGACGAATGGGATGAGCGCTGCCGCGATGCCGATGGAGAGCAGCACCCACTTGATCGAGAGTCGGAGGCTAGTCAACATCGCGGTACCTGAACAATCTGAGCTGCAGTGCGGAGAGCACCATGATGATGACGAACAGCACCCACGCGATCGCGGAGGCGTAGCCGATGTCGAAGTTGGTGAAGCCCTCGCGGAACATCATCGTCACGAGCGTGTCGGTGGCGAATAGCGGGCCGCCGTTGGTCATGACGTAGACGAGGTCGAAGACCTGGAGGGAGTTGATCGTGAGGATCATCGTGACGAAGAGCAGGGTCGGTCGAATGCTCGGCAGCGTCACGTGCCAGTTGAGCTGCCGCGCGTTGGCCCCGTCGATGCGCGCCGCCTCGTAGAGGCTGTCTGGCACGCCCTTGATGCCGGCGAGCAGGATGACCATCGCATAGCCAACGGTCTTCCACACGCTCACGAAGATGATGGTGGGCAGGGCAAGGTCGGGGTCCTGGAGGAAGGCGACGGGGTCGCCGCCGAAGAGCGAGACGATGCCACCGATGAATCCGATGCGCGAGTCGAGCAGGAAGCGCCAGACCAGGCCGATCGTTGCGAGTGCGACGATCGTGGGAAAGAAGAAGACGGAGCGCACGATGCGGTTGAGCAGTGTCTCGCGTACGAGGGCCGTCGCCGCCCAGTAGCCGAGCGCGATCTGCAGCACGACGCTGACAACCGAGAAGGCGAGGGTGATGCGAAGGGCGTTCCAGAAGAGCTCATCAGCGAAGAGCTCCTCGTAGTTGGCGAGCCCGACCCACTCCTGCACGTCTCTGCCGATGCGCCAGTTGTGCAGGCTGTACCAGAAGGACTGAGTGATCGGATACACGATGAAGACGAGCAGGATTGCGAGGCTCGGCAAGGCGAACAGCCACGCCGGCTGCCAGCGGAACCGCCGTTTGGATGGGCCTCCCCGGGCGACCGGGGGG
>NZ_JBXMIS010000038.1:0-31669 GCF_057073975.1 Conyzicola sp.
GAAAGAGCCTTATCCGCCAGCTGCCGCGAGAGGTCAACAAAGGGCGCGCCATCCGGCGTCAATCCGTCGCCGTCGCGAACCCGCACGCTCGGATCGCTGACGTTCGTGACCGCTACCACCAGCGGGAGGCTGCTTTCAAATGTCCCGTCGTTGCGCGTGGCCAGATCGACGAACAGCAACTCGCGCTGATCGTCGAAGGACGTGCGGAAATGCCGCGGTTGGTCAGGTACTTGTTCGACTGGGCCTGGTAGATCGCGTTGATCGGTCCGAGGCCCATCGAGACGGTCGGAAACTGCCAGAAGTCGGGCATGAGGCGAGGGTGCGGGTACGACGAGAGGCCGTAGGGCGCGCGCGACTTCTCCTGGCGGAAGCTGTCGAGGTTGTCCTCGCTGAGCCTGCCCTCGAGGAAGGCGCGGGCGTACATACCGGGGGAGGCGTGGCCCTGGTAGAAGATCTGGTCGCCGCCGCCGGGGTGGCCCTGGCCGCGGAAGAAGTGGTTGGCACCGACCTCGTAAAGGGATGCCGCGCCTGCGAAGGTCGAGATGTGGCCGCCGACACCGATGCCGGGGCGCTGCGCGCGGTGCACGGTGATGGCCGCGTTCCAGCGGATCCACGCACGGTAGCGGCGCTCGATCTCCTCGTTGCCGGGGAAGGCGGGCTCGTTCTCCGGAGCGATGGTGTTGAGGTAGTCCGTCGTCGGAACCATCGGAACGCCGAGGTGGAGCTCCTTTGAGCGCTTGAGCAGGCTCAGCATGATCTCGCGACCCCGCTGGTGTCCGTGCTGCGCTACGAGGGCGTCGAGTGATTCATTCCACTCGGCCGTCTCCTCAGGGTCCGTGTCGGTATGGTTCACCGAGTATGGGTCCTGATCGTTCACCGTCACCGTAGACCTCTTCCTTCTTGAGAAGCAGAGCGACTTGAGGTCGCTCCGCGCTGGCCAGCCGGCCCCAGGAATCGGGTTTCGATGGTGGGGTCTCTCTGGCTGTGCCGAATCGAGTCTAGTTCCGACGGAGGGCATGCATCGTGCGCCGACGACGTGTGGTGTTCACCAGCCAGCAACCCGCTGTTCCGAGGCGTAACATTGCCGACTGTGCGTGCCCCGGCCGATGCAGAGGGGCAACGAAAGGACGAAGAGACATGGCTCTCGAGAATGACACCACGGCCCCAGACTTCGAGCTGGCGAACCAGTTCGGCGAGCATGTTCGGCTGAGCGAGTTTCGTGGAAAGAAGCCGGTCGCGCTGGTGTTCTTCCCTCTCGCCTTCTCCAGCACGTGCACCACAGAGCTGTGCGATCTCCGCGACAACATCGTGTTGTTCCGAGCCAACGGCATCGAGCTGATCGGCATCTCGGTCGACTCGAAGGCGACGCTTCGCGCCTTCGCTGACAAGGAGGGCTACGACTTCACCCTTCTCGCCGACTTCTGGCCGCACGGCGAGGTCGCGAAGGAGTACGGAGTCTTCCTCGAGCAGAAGGGATTCGCCAACCGGGCGACGTTCCTCATCGATCTGCACGGCGTCATCCGGGCCTCGTTCATCACGGCACCGGGTGAGGCGCGGTCGCTTGCCGAGTACCAGGCCGCGGTGCACGACCTGCTCGAGCCAGCCGGCCTCTAGTCGTCTGCCTAGCCCCCGAGCAGCGACACGGCCTTGGCGATTACCAGGGCGAGGATGACGAAGCCGGCGAACGACTCGATTCCCATGAGCGCCTTGGCGCGATGCGAGAGCGGCATGGAATCCGTCGGGCTGAACGCCATGGAGTTGCTGCCGGAGAAGTACAGGTAGTCGATGAAGCTGGCCGTCCAGTCGGACTCGCCGGAGGATCGCTTGCGCACCTCGTCGATCGCGTCATGGTCCTCATCCTGGGGAAAGCGGAAATCCGCCTTCGGCAGTTCGGATCGCTTGGCGCGCGTCCTGCTGACGGGACCGCCGCGGTCGAGCTCCCAGTACAGAAGCGCGAAGACGATGACGTTCGTCGCCCACACCTGGAGCGCCGCAAGCAGCAGGGTCGGCCCCTTCGCGTTGGCGTCGTTGACGAGCTGGAAGACCAGCTGGATCAGAGCCAGCTGGTTGGCGCACAGCAGGATGATCGTCTGAATGAGCGACAGTGGCCGCGACCATCTCGTCTGCTTGTCGAAGCGCAGCGGGTTGATGGCGATGAGCGGCACCAGCAGGGCGAGGCCTACGCCGACGACGACCCAGCGAACCGGGGGGAAGAAGCTGCTCGGCAGCGTCGCATAGAGCGTCAGGGCGACCAGGAGGGCGATCACCGCCGGCCAGCGGTGCTCTGCGCGTGCGGCTCGTTCGACTGCTGGTGTCATGAAGGCAGAGTGTAGGGGTACTTGTCGGTGATTGTTCCCGGCTGGCGAAAGCCGGGCCGGGCGCATAGCGTCGAGGGGTGACGAGCGCCCAGACGACCCTGCTGGTCGGCGCGCTCATTCTCGTGGCCGACGTCCTCGTCCGTGTCTTCGCGGTTGCCGCCGTCTCGAGCAGTCGGCGGCCGCAGACGGCTCTCGCCTGGCTGATCGGCATCTTCTTCGTGCCGTACATCGGCCTCCCGTTGTTCTTCATCGCCGGAACGGCACGGCTTCCGGCCGCTCGGCGCAAGAAGCAGGAGCAGGTCGACATGCTCATCCGGCGCGCCGCCGAGGGCCTGCAGCTCGAGCCTCCGGCCTTGCCCGACTGGCTCGTGCCGATCGCGGCGCTCAATGAGAACCTCGGCGCCATTCCTATGCTGCCCGGCAACTCTGCAACCATCATTGGCGACGACGACGATGCAATGGCGGCGATGATCGCGGATATCGAGCGGGCAACGGCGACCGTTCACGTCGAGTTCTACATCATCGCCCTCGACGAGACATCGAAGCCGTTCTTCGACGCACTGGAGGCGGCGTGCGAGCGCGGCGTCGTGGTGCGGGTGCTGCTCGACCATCTCGGCAGCCGGGGGTACCCCGGCTACACGGGCGCGACGCAGCGGCTGGATGCGATGGGCGCCCTGTGGCACGTCATGCTGCCGTTCCGCCCGTTGAAGGGCCAGCTGCAGCGGCCAGACCTGCGCAACCACCGCAAGCTCGTCGTCGTCGATGGTGTGATCGCCTACACCGGCTCACGCAACCTCATCGACCCGAGCTATCAGAAGCCGAAGAACCTCAAGCGCGGGCTGCGGTGGAAGGACTTCATGGCTCGCTTCGAAGGTCCCGTGGTCTCTGGCATCGAGGCGATCTTCGTCACCGACTGGTACTGCGAGACCGACGAGATCCTCGCGAGAGAGGTGGGGGAGCCGGTCGAGCGCATCGCCGGCGACCTGTCGTGCCAGGTGCTTCCGAGCGGACCGGGCTTCGAGGGCGAGAACAACCTCCGGCTGTTCAACTCGCTCGTCTACGCGGCTCGCGAGCGGGTGATACTCACCAGCCCGTACTTCGTGCCAGACGACTCGATGCTCTACGCGATCACGTCGGCCGCCCAGAGCGGGCTCGATGTGCAGCTGTTCGTCTCCGAGATCGGCGACCAGTTCCTCGTCTTCCACGCGCAGCGCAGCTACTACGAGACGCTGCTCAAGGCCGGTGTGCGCATCTGGCTGTATGCCGGTCCGACGATTCTGCACGCGAAGCACCTGACGATCGACGACGATGTCTCGGTGATCGGCTCGAGCAACATGGACATGCGCTCGTTCACCCTCGACCTCGAGATATCCGTGCTCATCCACAGCCGCTCTTTCACCGACGGCATGCGCGAGATCGAAAAGGGCTACAGAGAGCACAGTCGCGAGCTGACGCTCGACGAGTGGACCCAGCGCGGCTTTCTGCAGCACCGCCTGGACGACCTGGCGCGGTTGACGGCGACCGTACAGTAATCTGGTCACACGCGATCCTCTCGCGGGCCTTTAGCTCAGTTGGTAGAGCGCCACGTTTACACCGTGGATGTCATCGGTTCGAGCCCGGTAGGGCCCACTTCATCAGATTCCGAGCTGCTGCTCGATCGAGATGCTGCGCTCTGACTGCACCGAGCCGGTGTGGGCGGTCGTGACCGTTTCGATGAGCACGATGCCGACCTCCTCGTCGGCGACCGGGTTGTGCTGCACGCCCTTCGGCACGACGTAGAACTGTCCGGGGGAGAGGATCACCTCTCGGTCGCCCTCGAGCTGGATCCGAAGGGTGCCGTAGACGATGAGGAAGAGCTCGTCCTCCTCGTCGTGAGCGTGCCACATCAGTTCGCCGAGCAGCTTCGCGACCTTCACGTACTGGTCGTTGACTTGGCCGATGACGCGCGGGGTCCAGTGGTCGGTGACAAGCGCGAGCTCGTCGGCGATGCGGGTGGGGTCGATGCTCTGCATGACCCCACCCTAGATTGCGTCTATGGCACCTCGACGATGCCGCTGACCTTCGCGATATTGCCGCCGAAGTCGACGACGGCGAGCTCGATGTAGAGCTGCGTGCCCGACTCGAGAGTGGGGAACTCGTACTGCAGGTATGGCAGGTCTGCGTAGAGCCCGATGTCGCTCGTCGAGTACCAGGTCTCTGTTCCATCTGCCGCGACGTTGAGCACCTTCGGAACGATGATCCCGGTGGGATCCGTCGTCAGCTCGCCGTAGGTCTGCAGGTCGACGTCGTAGCTGTAGTACGTCTCGGTGAGCACGTTCCACTCGTCGTCGAGCACGATCGACAGGATGACCTCCTCCGCGCTCTGGTCCTCGTCTGGCGCGTAGTAGGTCATCGGCACGTCGAACGTGATGATGCCCTCCTCTTCGTCGCGCGTGAGCTCAAGGTAGGCGCCTGCGGCGTCCTCGCCGTCGGTGATCTCCAGAGTCGTCAGGTCGAAGTAGCCGGTGGCAGCGCCATCCTCGTCGATCTCCGCCTGCTCCTGGCCGAGGAACGTGGTCGATCCGTCGTCTTCCACAACGCCGTAGCGGATGTAGGTCTGCGCAACGTTCTCGGCGGGAACACCGAAGTCGCCGGTGATGACGAGCCCGTCGTCGTCGAACTCGATGACAGCGTCGCCGCTTGAGGTCGGCTTGTCGCCCTCGACGATGGCATCGCCCGCCCCGTAGTACGCCTGCAGGAACTGGATCCACGCACCGTCGGTGACGATCTCGTCGTAGTCCTGGGTGTAGTACTCGGCCTGCGGGGGAAAGTAGATCGACAGGCCCGTCGCGCCGCGCGTGGCCTGGCCGTCGACCTTGGCCACGACGGCGTCGTTGATGGCGCGCACGAGGTCGTCTGCCGCGTCAGACACATCGAGGGCGTCGACGCCGATCTCGCCGGCGAGGATGCCGAGGTCTGTCATGAAGGAATCGCTGTCGGGGTCGGGGCTCTTGCCGAAGCCGAGGGTCTCGGCGAGCGTGCGTCCGACCGACGGGGCGACGCCGTCGACGCGGTCGACCAGCTGGGTGCTGAAGGCGGCGAGGGCGGCATCCACCGCTCCCATCTGCGTCAGGTCGGTGAGCGACAGGGTGATCTCCGCCGAGGTCTCCTCCGACTCCGCCTGCGCAGCGAAGCCGTCGATGATCGCGCCGCCGAGCTCGTCGACGGTTGCGCCGCCGTTCTCTGTGACCATGGACAGCGCGGAGTAGTCCCAGCCGTGGCCAGGCTCGAGCTCCTGCGAGGCGAGCAGGCGGTCGGCATGCGGCGCAAGCGTCGAGGCGACCTCGTACGTTGCCATGAGGCAGGCGTCGAAGCCGAGTAGGTCGAGCTTTTCGATGCCAGCCCCGGCGATGCCGGTGCCGATCGCGTCATTGAGCTCTGCGAGGTCGAGACCGTCGTAGTCGGTCGACTCGTCGCCGCCAACGCCAGGCCATGACGCGCCGTGGTCGGAGATGATCAGGCCGTAGTGGTCTGCTGGGTTGTCAGCGATGGACGAGGCGATGAAGTCGGCGAGCACCTGCGGGTCGCCGGTGTTGATATCGCCGAGGTCCTCCAGCTCTGTCGCGCCGTTGCTGCCGATCTCGAGGATCTTGCCGCCGACCCAGTCGTCGAGGCCGAGCACTCCGGCGTCGCTGTAGTCAGCCGAGCGGTCGACGAGCGCCAGAAGAGTAAGGTTCTCGTCTCCGCCGGCGGTGCCGAGCTCGTCGAGATCGTCCATCATGTACGGCTCGAGATCGGTGTCGGCGATCGAGTACGTCAGGATCGTCCAGCTTCCGCCGTCGGCTGTCGCAGTGAGATCCGGCGCGCTGCAGGCGCCGAGGGTGAGGACGACCGCGGTGGCGGCCAGTCCGGCAATGTGCTTCTTCACAGACTGGCCGCCGTTCGACTAGATGCCGACGAAGGGGATCATCGCGGTCAGCACGATCGCGACGGCCGAGATGACGACGCCGGTGCCCATGAGCACGTACTGGGTGCGACGCTGGCGCACGAGTGCCGCGATGCCGAGGAGGAAGAGCGAGATGGACATGAGCACGGTGTAGAGCGTGAGCTTGTCGCTCAGGGTGTTGTACTCGTTGCCCTGCTCCGTCGTGGCGACCGCGTCCTCCTTGGTGTCGGAGTAGGCGGTGAAGAGGAAGCTCTGGTAGTCCTCGTCGTCGAGCGGCGAGTAGAAGAACTCCGGGTCGGCCTCGGTCGCTGCTGCCGCGCGGTCGATGGCTGCACCGAACTCCTCGGAGACGCCCTGGAAGTAGAGCGTGTCGTACTTCTCCTGCGCGAGTGGCTCGTCGTTGTCGATTCCGACCTGAAGCTCGCTGAGCTGGTTGAAGACCTGGGTGTCCTGCATGAACTGCTGGTTTCCCTCGAGATACAGCGACTCGGCCTCTGCCGACTTCTGCGTGCCCGTCGCGTAGGAGCCGGCCATCATGCTGTCGTAGAGGGCACCCTGAAAGGATGCGTACGCGGTCGCGATGGAGACGAGACCGAGGAGGATGGCGATTACCAGTTCGAGATTGCCGAACAGATCACTGAACTTGAAGCTGGTCGAGTCGGTCTTTTCTGCTGAAGACATAGGGGTGCTCCGGGAAAGTTAGGGGTTGTAGCGTCAGCCTATTGGCTCTCCCGGCCCCAGATGAACCGGTCTCCTGACCCCAGTTAGGGCGATACCGACGTGCGATAGCGTCGGCGTGTGAGCTCTCCGGAACGCGTCGGCCGTGCCACGGCAGCAGTGGTGCTGGCATCGATCCTCTGGGGAACGACGGGCACCGCCGCGAGCTTCCTTCCCGACTCGGTGCCAGCGGTGGCAATCGGGGCCTCCACCATGGCCGTCGGCGGTCTGCTGCTGTTCCTGTTCTCTGCTGGGCGTGCCGTTGAAGCTCTCAGGGATGCCGCGGCCCGACGCTGGCTGCTCATCGGTTCGCTCGGGGTGCTCGTGTACCCACTCGCGTTCTACTCGTCGATGGATCTCGCGGGCGTGGCCATCGGCAACGTCGTCTCGCTCGGCTCCGGTCCCGTCTTTTCCGCTCTGTTCGAGTGGCTATGGGAGCGCCATCGGCTCACCGCCCGCTGGGCGATCGCAACGCTGATCGCCGTCGTGGGTGTCGGCTTCATCGCCGCCGGCGGACACACCGGTGACACGCCCGGGAACGGCATAGTCGTCGGTATCGCACTCGGCCTCCTCGCGGGGCTCTCCTACGCACTGTTCACCTACGCGTCGAGTCGGGCTATCGGGGTCGGTCACTCCGGCCGTGGCGTGATGGGCGGCATGTTCGGTATTGGCGCGGTGCTGCTTGTGCCGGTCCTGCTTGCGACTGGCGCGCCCATCCTTGCTACCCCCACCAGCGCGGGAATTGCGGCCTATCTGGCGATCGGACCGATGTTCGTGGCCTACCTGCTGTTCGGCGTCGGGCTTGGCAGCATCCGCAGCAGCGTGGCGACAACGGTCACGCTGATCGAGCCGTTCGTCGCGACGATACTCGCGGTGGCAATCGTGGGGGAGAGGCTGACGAGCGTCGGATGGGTCGGCCTTGCACTCGTGATCGCTGGAGTAACTGTGCTTGTCTCGGCTCGGCACTCGGGCAAAGAGACAGAGCGGTCTTAGTATTTTGGAATGGTCAGTACCGACGGTTCGCGCGACGACGAGGCGCGCGAGGAGGGCTCGCCCGACGAGTCGGTGCTCCCTCCTGGGCCTCGTCGTTCCACCTACACACCGCCGGTGAACCCCTCGTCGGCCGTTCCCGGTTCTGGAGCATCGGCCGAGAGCACGCCAGCCGAGCCCCCGAGGGACGCTGCTCCGCCCGCTCCGCCGCGGCCGCGAGACGACCTCCCCGCCTTCGTTCCGCCCCCGCCTCCTGCGGACTTCGAGTTCCCGAAGCCGGAGACCGGCCCCGTGAACGTCGTCTATCAACTTGACGACATCGAGCCCAACCTTCCATTTGACGTTGCGATTGAGACGCTGGCGCAGAGTCCTGTCGGTGCGCGCATCCTTCCCAAGGAAGCAGCAGAGCCCGCTCCGGTTGCCGATGCCGATTCACGAACCGCCGCACCCGTCGCGAACGAGCCGACACCGATCGTCATCGAGCCGGTGGCGACTGCCCCGACGGCAGCAGTCTTCGACCTGGATGCGTCGAGCAGCAGCGAGATGGCCGCGAACCAGACGGCGGATTCTGGGCCGGCTTCGGTAGTGGCGGAGCCCGACGTGTCGGCCTCCGGTGAGTTCGTCGCCGGACAGCGGTTGGCAGAGTCCCCGGAGTCGGGGAATTCGGGGGAGTCGCCTGCTGACGAGGCCAGACCGGTGGACGATGCGGCCGAGGCCATGGAAAGCGCCGATGCTGCAGCAACAGAGGCGCCGCCCGCGCAGGAAGAAGAAGAGTCCGTTGGCGAGCCGCTGGCAGTCTCCAGTGACGAGGCGACTGCGTATGCCGAACCGGAGTCGATCCCGCTTCCCGACTTCTACGAGCCGGCGACTGTGCAGCGATCAGAGCCGCGACCGGCGGACGCCGAGGCGGAGATGGAATACGCGGACGGCATAGCCATCGGCGACGTCACGAGCTCCGACGGTGAGCAGGACTGGTCGAGTGAACCTGAGACAGAGCGCCTCGCCGTCGATGAGCCGGCCAACGACCGATTCGAATCCGCGGAGCAGCCGTCGGAGCCGGTATTCGTCGACTCCCGTTTCGACACCCCTGCTTTCGATGAGAGGGCTTCCGACGAGCCCGCGTCCGACGAGCCCAGCCGAGAGCCGCAGTTCTCCGATCTGCGTTTCTCCGACGAGCTGAGCACTCCAGCTCCGCTGGACGACCCAGCGCTCTGGCGCCCCGAGTCGGCGGCAGCTGAGCCGGCCTACTCTGAGCCTGTCGTCTCGGAGCGCGCCGACTCTGTGGCTGCCGGCTCTGTGCCTGCCGATGATGTGCCTGCCGATGATGTCACCGCCGAGGACGCTCCGGTTGACGAGACATCATTCGACGACAGAACGGATGAAGTACAGGCACACGACGAACCGTTGGGTGACACACCGGCGAATGTCGAGGCCGCCCCAGACGAGCCGGTGTTCCGAGAGCCGGTGTTCGAGCAGCCCACCTATAGTGAGCCGTCCCGCGACGACTGGTTCGAGAAGCCGGTCGACGTTGGGATCGACCACGCCGAGCCCGTCGCCGACGAGATCCAGCACGAGGCTCAGCCCGCCGTCGAGCGAGACGACGTTCCCGCATCCGGCGCCGATCAGTCGGATGACGCCAGAACGCAGCAGGATGACTCCGGTGGTGCAACCGTCTCCGACGCGCCCCTTGAATCTGCGCCGACCCCAGAGCAGCCTCCCCTGACGGAGGCGGAGCAACTGGCCGCGCTCTCCCAGCAGGGGGCCCCAGCAGGTCGACCGTGGGTTCCAGAGCGTCGGTCGCTCAAGGATGCGGAGCTGTCCAGCCTTCTCACCGGCGCGATCGACCTGCCGAACGGCACCCTCGGGGTCATGGAGGAGCTGGAACGGCAACTGCAGCTTCGCGAGGAGGAGACGCGCGAGTTTCAGGAGTGGCAGGACTCGATGCTGGCGGTCGGCACGCCGGAGGCTATCGCCGCCGTCGAGAAGGTGCTGCCAGAGTTCACCGACATCGTGCCGCCGGGAACGGCTGTCGCGATCGCCGCTGCGGCGTCGGCTGCACCCCCACCAGTGCAGCCTCCTGTGACCACTCCTCCCGCTGGCTTCCCGCCCCCGCCGCCCATGGGGGCGCCACGGTCGACGATTCCGCCTCCCGTCGTGCAGGCTCCGTCGGAGGAGAACGCGGACGCCGCCCCCTCGCCGGGCGGTGAGCCAGCCTATGACGACGTGTCCTCGCATGCGGAGCGCGAGGCGACAATCGCAGCCCCACCGCCTCTCGTTGAGCCCCCGGCTCCCACCCCTCCCGACTCCTGGGACTTCGATCTCGACGCTGACACGATCATCCCCGAGCTCGCGGATGCCGCGGTTGCCTCTCACGAGGACATCGACACAGACGAGGTCGTCGTGGAGACCGGTGACGTCATCGATCAGGACGAGCAGATCCTGCCTGCTCCGATCGCCAGCAAGTACGCGCCGACGACGCCGACCGATTCGTCGATCTTCATCGACCCCATCCCGGTTGCGCCGGATGATGACTCCAACGCTCCGTCGCTCGTCGAGCCTGGTGCCTTCGGGGGCCCCTTCGTGGACCCCGTCTACTCCGGGCCCCTGACCGGGTCGATATCGATCGGCACGGGCGGGCTCTCCCTGCCCCCCGACGGCCTCGACTCCGACATCGACGATCCGCTCGACGAGATCGACCAGGCAGGATTCGATGCTGTCTTCGGCGCGAGTCCGGCCACAGCGCCGGTGCTCGTCACCCGGGTTGCCGACGACGAGGTCGTGCTCGGCGAGCCAGAGCTGAATCGCCCGCGAATCTTCTCCCTCGAGGCGGCCGGTGCAGCACCAACACCGGAAGACCAGCGCGTCGGCCGCGCCGCGCGCATGTTCTGGATGTGGTTCGCCGCGAACGCGTCCATCGCCTCCATCGCCTTCGGCGGCATCGTGTTCTCGCTCGGCCTCAGCCTGCGTCAGGCGATCGTCGCCGTGCTCGCGGGAGTCGCCGTCTCGTTCCTCCCGCTCGGACTCGGCACCCTCGCAGGCAAGCGCAGCGGCCAGCCAACGATGGTCGTCTCCCGCGCGGCATTCGGCCTCAGCGGCAACGCGCTTCCCGCGGCCGTTGCAGTCATCAGCCGCGTGTTCTGGGGCTCGGCCCTCCTGTGGATCCTCGGCCAGGGCGTCGCGTCGGTGCTCGAGGGTGCCGGACTCACCGGCCCCCTAGGCCGTGACGCGATCGCCTACCTCGTCATGGGCGTCGGGCTCGCCGTCGCCATCGTTTTCGCCATCTTCGGCTACGGCCTCATCGTGCTGCTGCAGCTGATCTCGAGCATTGCCTCGTCGATCCTCATCGTCGGCCTCATCGTGCTCACGTGGCAGTACGTCGACATCGGGGTCGCCCTTACCCATTCCGATGGTCCATGGACGCTGGCTGGCACCGCCGCGGTGCTGGTGTTCAGCTTCATCGGGCTGCTCTGGGCGAACAGCAGCGGCGATCTCGCGCGCTACCAGCGCCCAGGGTCGTCGAGCCCTGGCTCCATGCTCTCCGCCGGGTTCGGGGCAACCATCCCCACGTTCGTGCTGATCAGCTACGGTGCGCTGCTCGCGGCATCCGACCCGGCGATCGCTGCCGGCCTTGTCGCCGACCCGTTCGACACGATCGGCTCCCTCTTGCCCCTGTGGTACCCGGCGCCCCTCATCGCGGCGATCGTTCTCGGGCTGCTGTCGGCGGTGGTGGTCTCGATCTACTCCGGAGGCTTCGCTCTCACTGCCGTCGGCGTGCGACTGACCCGTCTGCTCTCCGTCGTCGTGATCGGCGCGCTCATCGCTGCGGGTGCCGTCGCCCTTGTGCTTGCCGGCACCGACTACACGATGCTGTTCCGCGACTTCGCGACGACCCTTGCCGTGCCCGTGGCCGCGTGGGCCGGTATCTTCGCGGCCGACGCGATGATTCGCCAGCGCGGCTACGACGCCGAGGCACTGCTCGTGCGCGGTGGTGTGTACCCGACGGTCAACTGGGTCAACCTGTCTGCGTTCGTCGCTATCGTCGCGATCGGCTTCGGCCTGACCACCGCGAGTGTTGGCGGACTCGGCTGGCAGGGCTACCTCTTCCCGCTCCTCGGCCTGCCGCTCGACGGCGCTGTCGCCGGAACGGATCTCGGGGTCATGGTTGCGCTGGTTCTCGGTCTTCTGACGCCGATCGTCGCGGGAATCCCTGCCATTCGCAAGCAGGAGGCGAGCCCCCGTCGCACGGGCTGACCGCAGCCAGCGCCTCGGTAGACTTGGGCCTATGGCAACGACGGTCGAGCAGGTGCAGGCGGCAGTCGAGCGGCTGTGGCCGGCGTCCGGTGCAGAGGGGTGGGATGCCGTTGGGCTGCTCGCCGGTGATCCTTCGGCGCCCGTCTCCCGCATCCACCTCGCCGTCGACGCAGTGCTCGACACAGTCGACGAGGCGATAGACCTCGACGCCGACCTCCTGCTGGTGCATCACCCCCTGCTGCTGCGCGGGGTGACGAGTGTCGCGGCCGATCGCTACAAGGGTGCCGTGCTCACGAGACTCATCAAGGCAGACTGTGCGCTTCTCGCCGCACACACCAACGCGGATGTCGTCGAGACCGGAACATCAGCTGCCCTTGCGAACGCCCTCGGCCTGCTCGACGCGCTTCCGATCGTCGCGAGCGCCGGCATCCCGTCCCGCGGAATCGGCCGAGTCGGCCGACTGGCCGCGCCGACCACCCTTGGCGCGCTCGCGCGGCGCCTCGCCGAGATCCTGCCGCCAACGGCGTCGGGGGTTCGCGCATCCGGTGACTTCGATGCGCCCGTCGGGGTCGTCGCGGTGTGCGGTGGCGCCGGCGACTCCTTGCTCGCCGAGCCGGCGGTCGTCGCGGCCGATGTGTACGTCACCTCCGACCTCCGGCATCATCCGGCATCCGAGGCGCGGGAGAACGCCAGGGTCGCCGGCGGCCCTGCCCTCATCGACATCTCCCACTGGGCCAGCGAGTGGCTGTGGCTCGAGACGGCCGCAGCAGAGCTGCGCTCTGAGCTGCCCGACGTGACCGTCACGGTCAGCGAGCTGCGCACCGATCCGTGGGATTTCACCGTTGTCCAGTAACACCACACAGAGGAACTCATGGCGCTAAAAGCGGCCCCCGCCGACCAGGCTCTCCTGCTCGACCTTCAGGCACTCGACACCAAGCTGGCGCAACTCGATCACAAGGCGGCGTCCCTGCCGCAGATCGCGGTGCTCACCGGCATCTCCACCCAGATTGCCGCCGCGCGGCACTCTGCGCTCGAGACGACCGGCGCCAGAGAGGATGTCGCAGCAGAGCTAAAGCGGCTCGAATCGGATGTCGAGGTGGTCGAGGCGCGCATCGCCCGCGACGCGGAGCGACTTCAGACCTCGTCATCGGTCAAGGATGTCGCCGCCCTCGAGCAGGAGCTCTCCGCCCTGCGCAAGCGTCGCGACGACCTCGAGGAGATCGAGCTGACCGTGATGGAGAAGCTCGAGGAGGTCGAGACGGCAGCCGCGGCGAACGCCACCACCGTGGCCGAACTGCTGCAGAAGCAGTCAGAGGTCGAGGCCGAGCGCGACGCAGCGCTCACCGAGATCGGCAATGAGCGAAACCACACGGCGGCAAACCGCCGCACCATCGAGGCGAAGGTGCCAGCCGACCTCCTCGCCCTGTACGAGAAGCAGCGGTCACGCTATGGCACGGGAGCCTCGCTACTGCAGTTCGGCGTCTCGAGTGCGAACGGCGTCAAGCTGCTCGAGAACGAGCTGCAGGCCATTCGTGCCGCCGCTCCCGACGACGTGCTGATCTGCCCGTCGAGCGACGCGATCCTCGTGCGCACCAGCGAGTCCGGTCTCTGATGCCGCGGGTTCTCCTCATCGAGGCCGATGGGGGATCGAGGGGCAATCCGGGGCTCTCCGGCAGTGGCGCGATCGTCGTCGATGAGGCATCCGGTGAGCTTCTTGCCGAGATCGGGCTGTATGGCGGAATCGCGTCGAACAACGTCGCGGAGTACAAGGCCATGATCGCCGGCGTCAAGCGCGCGCTCGAGATCGATCCGGATGCAGAGCTGCACATCCGCATGGACTCCAAGCTCGTCGTCGAGCAGATGATGGGTCGCTGGAAGATAAAGCACCCGTCGATGGCGGAGTTGGCGGCCGAGGCCCGCGACCTGCTCACAGGAACACCCGTGCGCTTCGAGTGGATTCCCCGTCTCGACAACTCGCGTGCTGACAAGCTCGCCAATCTCGCGATGGACCTCAAGGCCGACTTCTCCAACTGACCGGGCGGTAGGCTGGCTCTCGCGAATGGGTCGGCAAGACGGTCGCGTGACTGGCAACAGTCCCGAGGAACGTCCGGGCTCCGCAGAGCATGGCGGTGGGTAACACCCACCCGGGGCAACCCGCGAGAACAGTGCAACAGAAAGCAGACCGCCGTTGGCTTCGGCCAAAGGTAAGGGTGAAACGGTGGTGTAAGAGACCACCAGCGGCCGGGGTGACCCGGTCGGCTATGTAAACCTCGCCAGGAGCAAGGTCAGACAGGATGCGATACGGGCTGCTCGTCCAGCATCCGGGTAGACCGCTAGAGGCGTGCGGCAACGTACGTCGTAGATAGATGGCCGTCGATGGTGCGTAAGCACCGGGACAGAACCCGGCGTAATAGCCGGCCCATTCGTTTCGTCAGGAATACCGGGAACCTGCGACGGGGTTACCCCTCCATGAGCGAGATCCGTGACCTGTCCAGCCACGAGCGCGAAGTGCTCGAGTTCCTTCTTCAGGGCGAGTGGGACGGCGCCGCCGCGCTCCGCGCCCAGCTGTCAACGGCCACCAGAGCGTGGTCGACAGACCGGGCTACCGCCTCGTTCGCCGTTGCCGTCACAGAGGACGCCCCGCGTGCCTCGGTCGACCTCGCGAAGGCACCCAGGATCGACGACCTCTACCTCAAGGTCGAGGACGGCGTTCTCGTGGGCGTGCAGTGCACCAGCAGCGCCCTGCCCAGCGTGGAGGAGCTCGCCGCCTAGAGCTCCCGCTTCATCTGCGTCGACGTCACGGCATAGCCGAGGGATTCGTACAGCTCGCGGGCCCCGCCGTTGTAGCCGAACACGTTGAGGCCAATAGTGCTGGCGCCGAGTCGTCTCGCCTCAGCGTGCCCGAGTTCGAGCGCGGCGCGCGCATAGCCCTTGCGGCGGTGCTGCTCGTGGATCTCGAGATCCCACACCCACCAGTCGCTCGCGGATTCTGCCGTCGGCCCGATCCAGAGGAAGCCGACCGCAGCATCCTCGACCACCACCTCGAAGACCCGATGGGTCTCAAGCAGCACACCGTCGGGGAAGTGCTCTGCCGCGGAGGCCGCTGCCTTTGCCTCCGCCACCTCACGGCTCTCGCCGCTGAGAATGCGTGCCTCGACGTACTCCCGATCGGCCGCCTCCAGCCACGGGCCCATGACCTCGGCACTCATCGGGCGCAGTGCTACGGGCACGATCACGCGATGTCGCGTGCCGGGCGCACCGCGAGGGCGGCAGCGCCCACGATGCCCGCGTTGTTGCGAAGCACGGCCGGCACGAGGGGTGCCGTTGTGGAGATGAGAGGAAGAAACTCCTCGTGGCTCTTCGAGACACCGCCACCGACGACGATGAGGTCGGGGGAGAAGAGCTTCTCGACGAGGGAGTAGAAGGTCTGCAGGTGACGGGCCCAGTGCGCCCAGTCCAGGTTCTTTCGCTCTTTGGCAGCGAAGGATGCCCGCCTCTCTGCGTCCTTGCCATCCATCTCGAGGTGGCCGAGCTCCGAGTTCGGCACCAGCACTCCGTCGTAGATGAAGGCACTGCCGATGCCGGTGCCGAGAGTCGTGAGGATGACGAGACCGGGCACGCCCTTCGCGGCGCCATAGCGCGCCTCGGCAACGCCGGCGGCATCCGCGTCGTTCACGAAGACGATGTTGCGGCCGAGCGCCTTCTCGAAGTACTGCTCTGCGTTGAAGCCGATCCACTCCTGCGACACATTGGCCGCCGACATCGTCGTGCCATGGCGCACGACGGCAGGAAAGCACACACCGACCGGTGTGCCCTCTGGAATACCGCCGAGCTGCGCGATGATCTCGAGCACGGTGGCGACGATGCCTGCGGGCTCGCCCCCCGCCGGTGTGTCCATCTTGATCCGCTCGCTCGCGAGCTCACCCGTGTCGAGATCGACCAGTGCTCCCTTGATGCCGGTTCCGCCGATGTCAATGCCGAGAGCGACTGTCATGCACCCATTCTCTCGTACGCGGCGTCGGGGCCGAGCAGCCCCGTCCCAGCCAGTAGGGTGATTGGGTGAGCTCCGCTGCGCCGACCGAGGATCCCACTGCCGCCCTACCCAGCAAGACCGCCATCTTTCCGCGGCTTCGTATCGGTCGCCGCTGGGTCAACCTCCTCTGGACGCTGCCGCTCGTCGCCCTCGGCCTGATAGCCCTCTTCGGCATCACGACCTGGCTGCGCACCCTTCCGGAGGTGCAGGCTTTCATCGAGCAGTATCCCGGCACCGTCGAGCGGTCCGAGCCGCAGGAGTTTCCGTGGTGGCTGCGCTGGCAGCACTGGCTCAACGTGATCTTCCTCGTGCCGATCGTGCGGGCCGGGCTGCAGGTGTGGGCAGGGCGACCTCGCGCCTACTGGTCGCATCCAGCCAGCCCTGGTCGCGACTGGTTGCGCATCCAGAGGGCATATCCCGCAGAGGGAGGCTGGTCGATGCGCGACGACGCCGTCACCTTGCACCGGCAGGTTGGCATTCCGGGAGGCACGCGTGCAGCCGGCGTCGGGCGACTCTGGCACCTGAGCATCGCCGTGCTCTGGGTGGCGAACGGCGTCGTCTTCTACGTGCTGCTGTTCTCCACCGGGCAGTGGCAGCGCACAGTGCCCACGTCGCTCGAGGTCTTCCCCAACGCGCTCAGCGCGATCGTGCAGTACGCGTCGTGGGACTTTCCGGCTCAGGATGCCTGGGTCTCCTACAACTCCGTGCAGCTGCTCAGCTACTTCGTGACGACCTTCGTCGCGGCACCGCTCGCGATCGTGACGGGAGCGGGCCACTCGCCTGTGCTGGCCAAGCGCCTTCCGTGGCTGAACTCCGAGGTGGCGAAGTCGCTGCACCTCTTCGTACTCGCGTGGTTCGTCGTCTTCACGATCCTCCACGTCACCCTCGTGCTCATCACGCACCCGCTCGAGAACCTCAACCACATCATCCTCGGCACGAACGACGCAGGGCTCGCCGGGCTCGTGCTCTTCCTCGTGATGATGGCAGTCGGAGCGGTCGTGTGGGCGCTGCTGTCGCCGCTCTCGACGAAGTATCCGAACGTGGTGCAGAGGGCCGGAGCGCGCATCCTCGGGCCGATCAACCGCTGGTTCTAAGGCAGCGTGAGCACCTCGACGCCGCGCTCGAGCACGACCATCGTGTGCTCGAACTGGGCGCTGTAGCTGCGGTCCTTCGTGACGACCGTCCAGTCGTCGGCCCACATCTCCCAGTCCTGCGATCCGAGCGTGAGCATCGGCTCGATCGTGAAGACCATGCCCTCCGCGATCTCTGTGTCGAACTTCGGGGCCGAGTCGTAGTGCGGAATGATGAGCCCGGAGTGAAATGCCTCGCCGACCCCGTGTCCGGTGAAGTCGCGAACCGTGTCGTAGCCGAAGCGCTGGGCATAGGACTGGATGGCACGCCCGATCACATTCACCTGTCGCCCGGGAGCCACGGCCTTCATTCCGCGCTCCAGTGACTCGCGGGTTCGCTCCACCAGCAGCGCTACCTCCGGGGCGACCTCGCCGACCGTGAACGTCACGTTGCTGTCGCCGTGCATGCCGTTCACATAGGCGGTGATGTCGATGTTGACGATGTCGCCATCCTCGAGCACGGTGTCGTCGGGGATGCCGTGGCAGATCACCTCGTTGACAGAGGTGCAGCTCGACTTGGGAAAGCCGCGGTAGCCGAGCGTCGACGGGTATGCACCCGCAGCGACGACGAACTCGTGGGCGATCTCGTCGAGCTCCTCTGTGGTGACACCGGGCCGCACGGCCGCGCCGACGGCGGCAATGGCCTGTGCGGCGATCCTGCCGGACTCGCGGATTCTCGCCACCGCATCCTCGTCATAGACGTCGCTGCCGGTGAATCGGCTTGGCGCAGCCTTGCCGACGTACTCGGGACGCTGGATGCCCTTCGGCACGGTTCGCATGGGGGAGACGCGGCCGGGAATCAGGTGGCCGTTGGAGTCGCGAGGCATAGGATCAAGCCTAGATTCCTGAGGAGGTCGACCATGACCGAGTGGTGGTACAACAACAAGACGAAGCAGGTCGAGGAAGGTCCGCAGTCGCTCGGCGTCGACCGCGACGGCCCATTCGCCACGCGTGCGGAGGCAGAGCGTGCCCCGGAGATCATCGCGGAGCGGGCACGCGCGTGGGCCGCGGAGGATGCGGACTCCGACTAGTCCCACCCCCCTTTCGGGGCAAATCCCTACCAGCGTGTTCTCAGGCTACGAATTAGGGAAGAATGCGAATTCACGGTGAGGGTGATTGGATCGTCCGCGCCGTCTACCAAGTAGTCGTGAAAGGCGCGTGAACGTCGTGATCCTCCAGAGTGCACTAGACAGGGTTGTCCGCACCCTTGTCGTTTCCATCGGGGTGGGGAGCGTGCTCTTCACGATTCTCGCCCTGCCCAGCATCATCCAGCAGCACACCCTGTTGAACCCCGTGTTCTCCGTCGCATCGGTCATCCTGTTCTGCGGGCTTCCGCCGGTCATGGCCGTTCTGTCGGTGCGGGTGCCGGTTCGCACGCTCCGCATCCTCGCCGGCGTCCACGCCGCCGGTACCCTGGTGATCGTTGCCCTGTGGGTGCCTGCGATGACAGTTCCGACGCTGGAAGACGGCTCGCTGCCGTGGGTGATCGGCATGATCACCGCCGCTGTGGTCGAGGCGGCTATCGCGGTTCCCTTCGCCATTGCGTGGGCCTACATGATCGTGCTGTCGCTTGCGAGCGGCGTCGTGCGGTTCATCACCTTCGGATCTCCGGATGCCTCTCAGGCGGTGCAGGACACGATCATGATCATCCTGATCAGCGGGTTCCTCATGTCGCTCGTGCAACTGACCCAGCTCGCCGGTCGGGAGCAGGATGCGGCGTCTATCGCCGCTCAGGAGCTCGCCACGACAACCGCGACAGAGCAGAAGCTCGAGCGCCAGCGCAACCGCTACCGCGGACTCACCCGCGACGACGTTGCGGCTACGCTGCGCGCCGCGATGAAGAACACCCCTGACTACCGCGAGTTCGCTCGTCGGCGGGCCGTCACGACACTCGAGTCGATGGGCAAGCTCTCGACCGATCTCCACCTCACGACGACGGTGCCCATCGCTGAGCTCGACTCGCAGCTGCGAGCGACAGCCATCTCGCACGACGTCTCCTACGCGAGCTCTCTTGCCTACTCCGACGGACCGACCGACGTTCCGGTCGAGGTTGCCGACGCCCTGGTCGAGGCTATGACCGAGGCGATGCGCAACAGCGGAACGCACGCCGCACACCGCGACGGGCGCATCGTGCACCGCACTGCGCGAGTGCGCCTGGTCGGACCTGGCGTCGAGGTCGTGGTGAAGGATGACGGCCGCGGATTCAATCCTCGTCGCGTCGGCATCGACCGCCTCGGCATTCGCCTCAATATCGTGCAACGTATGGACGAGCTGCCCGGAGGGTCCGCGGTCATCGACTCCGCCCCCGGTCGCGGCACCGTCGTGACTCTCGAGTGGAACGGAACGCACCGTGAACAATGACATCACCTCCATCCTGAGGCTCAACGGCTGGGCCGGACGCATCGTGCTGGTCTTCTATGGTGTCGGTACGACGATCGTCGCGTCGATGAACCTCGGCGGGCTCATCGAGCCGGTGATCGGCATCGCGGCGCTCGTGCTGTTCTGGGGCGGCCTTGCGCTGCTCGGGCTTCCGCAGGGTGAGCCGCTTGCTCTGCAGTGGACTCTCGGCATCGTCGTGATTGTCGGCCTCGTGACCGCCATCAGCAGCGGCAACATCGCGAATCCCGCGAACCCCGGCTTTGCTACCTGGCACCTCGGCGCGATGACCTTCCTCCTGTTCGTGCTGGCTCTGCGCGGGCGCCGGGGATACGCCTGGATCGGCTTCGCCACCCTCGCCGCGGTGTCGATCACGGTCGCAATCCTGGCCAATCAGGTGATCGCCAGCGTCATCAACGATGTGCTGCGCCAGTCGGCGACCCTCATCATCGGCACCCTCTTCGCCATCGTGCTGCGGCGCGCCACCCACACCATCTCGTCGATCCAGGCGAGCCAGCTGCGACTGGCCAAGCTGGCATCCGCCGCAGCTGACGCCACGGGCCAGAGCGCCGCAGAGAGCACGCGACTCGAGGCGGAGGCGCGCCCGGCACTCGAGCGGGTCATCGACCCCCGACCGTTCACGCAGCAGGAGCTCGACGCCTTCGCGGCGCTCGAGGCGAGCATGCGCTACGGCGTGCAGCCGCGTAGCCTCAGCGGCGACCGCATCGCCGAGGCGACGCGCAAGGCGAGCGAGCGCGGGCTCAACGTCACCCTGTTCGACGACAGAGGGTCCGCCCTGGCCGCCGACGACCGAACCCGGCTGGAGGAGGCGATGCTGCCGCTGCTCTCCGACCCCAAGGTGACATCGATCATCGCGCGCCTCAGCCCGGAGGGAACCGACGAGATCGCCACCGTTGTGGTCGAGGAGGCCGGGGCGTTCCGTCGAGTCGTCGTCACTCGGCCTGCTCTGCTTCGCACACCGGTGCAGGGCGGTGCGGTCTAGCACTCTTGACAGGCAACCAAACGGTTGCCTAATGTGACGGTGTGGACAGCATCTTCAACGCCCTTGGCGACCCGACCCGGGTGGCCATCGTCGTTGAGCTCGCTCGCCGAGACAACCAGAGCCTGTTCGAGCTGTGCACGCGGCTACTCGACGTGCACGGTCTCGGCCTCTCTCGGCAGGCGATCGCCAAGCACATCGCCGTGCTGAGTGAGGCGGGTGTCATTGCGGTGACACGCGTCGGTCGCACGAGCGTGCACGCGCTCGATCGAGCCGCAATCGCACGTGCGCGCGACTGGCTGGCTGCAATCGACAACGAAGGAGACTAGGCAGATGATCATCAACCTCATGGGCATCCATGTGAGCGACCAGGAGAAGGCGCTCGATTTCTACACGCGCGTGCTCGGCTTTGTGAAGAAGAACGACATCCCCCTCGGGGAGCACCGCTGGCTCACCGTCGTGTCGCCGGAGAACCCCGACGGTGTCGAGCTCGTGCTCGAGCCCGACGAGCACCCCGCAGCGAAGGCGTACACGAGTGCGCTCGTCGAGGACGGGATCCCGATCACGAGCTTCGCCGTCGACGATGCCGTCGCCGAGGCGGAGCTGCTGCGATCACGCGGGGCCGTCATCGTGCAGGAGCCGCTCTCGCAAGGCCCCGTCACCACGGCGATCATCGATGACACGGTCGGCAACCTCATCCAGATCGCGTCGATGAACTAGAGGCTGGGAACTAGAGGCTGCTAGTCCTCGTACTCGTGCTCTGGCGCGGGGTAGGCGCCACCCTCGACGTCTTTGCGGTACTCGGTCACGGCTTCCGTGAGCACCTCGGCGAGGTTGGCGTACTTGCGCACGAACTTGGGAACGCGACCGGTGGTGAGCCCTGCCCAGTCTGTCCAGACGAGAAGCTGGCCATCTACGTGCGGACCAGCGCCGACACCGATCGTCGGGATCTTCAGCTCTTTGGTGACCTGTGCGGCCACTGCAGAGGGAACCATCTCGAGCACGACGGCGAAGGCGCCCGCGTCTTCCACGGCATGGGCGTCTTCGAGCAGCTGCGCCGCCTTCTCGCCCCGGCCCTGGATCAGGTGCCCACCGAGACCGTGCTCGCTCTGCGGGGTGAAGCCGATGTGCGCCATGACGGGGATCCCGGCGGAGACGATTCGGCGGATCTGCTCAGCGCTGCGCACGCCGCCCTCGAGCTTGACCGCGTGCGCGTGCGTCTCCTTCATGAAGCGGAACGCGGTGTGCAGCGCTTCGTCGGGGCTCGTCTCGTAGGAGCCGAACGGCATATCGGCGACCACGAACGCCCGCTTGACGGCGTTGCTGACGGCGCGGGTGAGCGGAATCAGCTCATCGACCGTGACAGGCAGCGTCGTGTCGTAGCCGAGAACGTTGTTGCCGGCAGAGTCGCCGACCAGCAGGAAGTCGATTCCTGCAGCATCGAAGATGGATGCCGTCAGCTGGTCGTAGGAGGTGAGCCCGGTGAACTTGAGACCGGTCTCCTTCGCATTCTGAAAGTGACGGGTACGGACGCGCTTCAGCGGCTCAGCCATGCGACAACCCTAGTTGCTCTCGTAGCCCTAGTTGCTCGGTCGGTAGGTGATCGGAAGGCGCCGGTCGCGGCCGAATGCCATGCCGCTGATCTTGGGGCCGATGGCGCCCTGGCGGCGCTTCCACTCCGAGCGGTCGACGAGTCCGGTGACGAAGTCGACGGTCTCGCGGTCGAATCCGAGGGCGATGATGTCGTCGTGCCCGAGCGCCTTCGTGACGTAGGCGTCGAGGATCGCGTCAAGCAGCTCGTAGGGCGGCAGCGTGTCCTGATCGGTCTGGTCTGGCCGCAGTTCCGCGCTCGGCGGCTTGGAGATGGAAGCCTCGGGGATCGGGGGAGTCTCGCCCCGGGCGGCGGCATCCGCGTTCCTCCACTTCGCGAGCTGCCAGACGAGGAGCTTCGGCACGTCCTTGATCGGTGCGAAGCCGCCGGCAGAGTCGCCGTAGATCGTCGAGTAGCCGACCGAGAGCTCCGTCTTGTTGCCGGTCGTCAGCACAAGGTGGCCGTGCATGTTCGACTCGCCCATGAGGATGATCGCCCGGATGCGCGCCTGCAGGTTCTCTGCCGCCGTTCCCGTCAGCGCGAGGCCGTCCTCGATCGGCTGCACGAAGTCGGCGATGGCCTGCACCGAGTACCGCAGCCCGAGATTGTCTGCCAGGTCGTCGGCGTCGGTGCGCGAGCCCTCTGAGCTGTAGCGGCTCGGCATGCTCACGCCGTAGACGTTCTGCGCTCCGATGGCGTCGGCGGCGATTGCGGCGCAGACGGCACTGTCGATTCCGCCGGATAGCCCGAGGATGACAGAGCGGAAGCCGTTCTTGCGCACGTAGTCACGGGTGCCGAGCACGAGCGCGTTCCACATGAGGTCGAGGTCGTCGCGCTCCGGTGCCTCGTCGACCACAACCGGAGATGATCGGCGGTTCGTGTGGGCAAGCGTCACGTGGGCGACGTTATCGACGAGGTCTGGCTCGCCGGCGTCAGGGAGGTCGAGGTCGACGACGAGCAGGTGCTCCTCGAACTGCGGTGCTCTGGCGAGGACGCGACCGGCGCCGCCGACCACGACGCTGTCGCCGTCGAAGACGAGGTCGTCCTGGCCGCCGACGATGTTGACGTACGCGACGGTCGTCGCATTCTCCATCGCTCGTCGGGTGACGAGAGGCAGGCGCACCTCGTCTTTGTCGCGCTCGTACGGTGAGGCGTTGATGACGAGCAGCAGGCCGGCGTCGGAGGCGAGCACGCGGCTGACGGGGCCGCCCTCGCGCCAGAGGTCCTCGCAGATGATGAGGGCGATGTCCGCGCCCTTCAGTCGCAGCACGAGCAGCTCGTCACCGGGAATGAAGATGCGGTACTCGTCGAAGACCGAGTAGTTGGGCAGGTGGTGCTTCGCATACCTGGCCTTGACGTGGCCGTGCTGCAGGATGCTCGCGCAGTTCTGCGCGATAGCCGTCGGTGCGTTCGAGGTGCCGAGCAGTCGAGGCTCGAACGGGCCGTCAGGATGACCGACGACGACGGGAAGGTCGCCGAGGCCCTCATCCTGCAGCCGCTTCGCGAGAGCCACGACAGCGGCCCGGGAGGAGGCGAGAAAGCTCGGTCGCGATGCCAGATCCTCGATGGGGTACCCGCTGATCGCCATCTCGCCGAGGGCCAGCAGATCGGCCCCAGCAGCGCTCGCGCGGCGGGCCGCATCGACGATCTGGCTGGAGTTGCCGTGCAGGTCTCCGACGATCGGGTTGGTCTGGGCGAGTGCTAAGCGGAGACTGACCATAGCCAGTAGCCTAATAGCGACTTATCAAGACCCTGAGGGAGCCCAACAGTGGTGGACAAGCAAAGAGACTTCGTGCTTCGCACAATCGAAGAACGAGGCATCAAGTTCATCCGACTGTGGTTCACGGATGTCGTCGGCACGCTGAAGAGCGTCGCGATCGCACCGGCAGAGGTCGAGGGCGCCTTCGCTGAAGGACTTGGATTCGACGGCTCCGCCATCGAGGGCTTCACCCGCGCCTATGAGGCGGACATGCTCGCCCACCCCGACCCGACCACGTTCCAGATCCTCCCGTGGCGCGGCGAGATCGACCCGACCGCGCGCATGTTCTGCGACATCACCACGCCCGACGGCCAGCCGGCGATCAGCGACCCTCGCAATGCGCTCAAGCGGGCTCTCGCGAAGGCCGCCGACCGCGGCTTCACGTTCTACACGCACCCAGAGATCGAGTTCTACCTGCTCAAGAGCTCGAAGTACGGCCCCGACGGCCCAGAGCCTGTCGACCACGCCGGGTTCTTCGACAATGTTCCCGGCGGCACGGCACACGACTTCCGCCGCCGCTCGGTGCGCATGCTCGAAGACCTCGGAATCTCGGTGGAGTTCAGCCACCACGAGGCCGGCCCCGGCCAGAACGAGATCGACCTTCGCTATGCCGACGCCCTCACGACGGCCGACAACATCATGACCTTCCGCACCGTCATCAAAGAGGTCGCGATCGAGCAGGGCGTCTACGCGACGTTCATGCCAAAGCCCATGTCTGGTCACCCTGGGTCGGGCATGCACACCCACATGTCGCTCTTCGAGGGCGACACGAACGCGTTCTACGACCCCAGCGGCCACTACCAGCTCTCGAAGATCGGCCGCCAGTTCGTCGCGGGCCTCCTCAAGCACGCCCCGGAGATCACCGCAGTCACCAACCAGTACGTCAACTCGTACAAGCGTCTATGGGGTGGAGACGAGGCTCCGAGCTTTGTCACCTGGGGCCACAACAACCGCTCCGCCCTCGTGCGCGTTCCGCTCTACAAGCCCAACAAGGGCCAGAGCGCCCGCGTCGAGTACCGCGCCATCGACTCGGCCGCCAACCCCTACCTCGCCTTCTCGCTGCTGCTTGCGGCGGGGCTCAAGGGCATCGAAGAGGGCTACGAGCTGCCAGCAGAGGCAGAGGACAACGTCTGGGAGCTGACCGACTCCGAGCGCCGCGCGCTCGGCTACAGCCAGCTGCCGGCGAGCCTCGACCACGCGGTGTCGCTCATGGAGGACAGCGAGCTCGTGGCGGAAACCCTCGGCGAGCAGGTGTTCAACTTCGTGCTGCTCAACAAGCGCCGCGAGTGGGCCCAGTATCGCGCCCAGGTGACGCCGTTCGAATTGGAGAGCAACCTCGACATCCTGTAGTCGGATTGCCTGAAGCATGCCGCGTTCCACTACGACTCTCACCGATCTCGCAAGGCTCGGCTTCACCGAGCTGAGCGAGGCGAGTGCGCGCATTGCCCTCGTCGGTGCTGAATCACTGCTGTCGCACTTTGCGCGCGCAGCCGACCCCGACCAGGCACTGCTGCTGCTCGGACGCCTGCGCGAGCAGGCCCCGGCGCAGCTCGCGGAGCTGCTCGCGTCGGAGCCTGCCGCCGAGCGCCTCATCCAGGTGCTCGGGGCCTCCCAGGGTCTCGGTGACTTCCTGCTGCGGCGACCAGATGAGCTCGCAGCACTGAGCGTGGCTCTGACCATCCCACCGGGGGCCGAGGAGTACCGCGCATCCCTGCTCGCGGCCGTGGCAGGGCTCACGGGGGACCCCGCCGTCGTCGCACTGCGCGTGCGCTACCGGCGCCACCTGCTGCAGCTGACGGCGTGGGACCTCGCTAGCCACGACCCTCTCGCTGCTGTCTCGGTCGTGTCGGCCGCCCTCGCCGACCTCGCGGGAGCCGCGCTCGACGCCTCTCTTGCGGTTGCCCGGGTCTCCAGCCGGTTCCCGGCAGAGCAGGTCGCCGAGGCGCGGCTTGCGATCATCGGCATGGGCAAGGCGGGCGCGCGCGAGCTCAACTATGTGAGCGATGTCGACGTCATCTTCGTCGGCGACGGTCCGCTCGAGGTGGCCACCCAGCTGGCGATGCAGACCATGCGCGGCATCCATGAGCTCGGCTTCGAGCCGGAGCTGTGGGAGGTCGACGCGAACCTGCGGCCAGAGGGCAAGGATGGCGCCCTGGTGCGCACGCTCGAGTCGCACGTCGCGTACTACGAGCGGTGGGCATCGAGCTGGGAGTTCCAGGCGCTGCTCAAGGCGCGCCCGCTCGCTGGCGACCTCGAGCTCGGAGAGGCGTACTCCGCCGCGATTGCCCCGTTCGTGTGGTCGTCGGCTTCGCGCGAGGGCTTCGTCGAGTCGGTTCAGCGGATGCGCGAACGGGTGACAGCGCATATTCCGGCCGACCAGGTCGACGTGCAGCTCAAGCTCGGACCGGGCGGATTGCGCGACGTCGAGTTCACCATCCAGCTGCTCCAGCTCGTGCACGGCCAGGTCGACCCCGATGTCCGCCAGGGTGGCTCCCTGCTCGCGCTTGTGGCACTCGCCGACCAGGGCTACATCGGCCGGGTCGAGGCCACAGAGTTCTCGCGCGACTATCGCTTTCTCCGCCTGCTCGAGCACCGGCTGCAGCTGGCTCAGCTGCGACGAACCCACCTCATGCCGCGCGACGAGGAGGCGCTTCGCGTGCTTGCGCGGTCGACCGGTATCGCCTCGAGCGCGAGCGAGCTCGTCGATCGCTGGCAGCAGACCAAGCAGGCGGTTCGCCACCTGCATGAGCGCCTGTTCTACCGGCCGCTGCTCTCCGCCGTCGCCGCATTGCCGGAGGAGGGCTTCTCACTCAGCAGCGAGCAGGCCACGGCGCGGCTCGCGGCCATCGGCTTCCGCGACCCGGCCGGAGCGCTTCGGCACATCGCTGCCCTCACCGGGGGAGTCTCTCGCCGTGCGGCGATTCAGCGCGCGCTGCTTCCGGTCATGCTGGCGTGGTTCGCCGAGGGCGCAGACCCCGACCACGGACTCCTCGCGTTTCGCCGCCTCAGCGACGACCTCGGAGAGGCGTACTGGTTCCTCCGCATGCTGCGCGACTCCTCGGCCGCAGCGCAGCGCCTTACCCACGTGCTCTCCGGCTCGCGATTCGTCGGCGACCTGTTCGAGCGCATCCCCGAGGCGGCGGCGTGGCTGGAGAACGACGAGGAGCTGCGGCCTCGGTCAGCCGCGTCGCTGATCGAGGAGGCGCGCGCGACAGTCGCTCGGCACCACGACGACCCGGATGCCGCATCCCTTGCCCTGCGCACGGCGCGCCGTCGCGAGGTGCTGCGCCTTGCCCTTGGCGCCATCCTCGACGTCATCAGCGTCGCGGAGATCGGACCGGGCCTCAGCGACATCACCACCGCCCTGCTCACCGGGATGCTCGACATCGTGCACCGATACGGCGACGGCATCGAGTTCGCCGTCATCGCCATGGGCAGGTACGGGGGAGCGGAACTGGGCTTCGGCTCCGACGCCGATGTCATCTACGTCTACCGCGCGGTCGGCGCAACCGATGAGGAGGCGCAGTCGCGTGCTGAGGGGATCGTGCGCGGCCTCAAGCAGTACACAGAAGACCTTCGACTGCCGCTCGACCTCGACATCAACCTGCGCCCGGAGGGCAAGAACGGCGCCGTGGTGCGTTCTCTCGAGTCCTACCGCGCCTACTACGCCCGCTGGTCGCTCACCTGGGAGGCGCAGGCCCTGCTGCGTGCGCGAGGGGTGGTCGGGGAGCAGTCGCTCATCCACGACTTCGAGGCTCTCGCCGACGAGGTGCGATACCCCGCGGCCATCACAGACAACGAGGTGCGCGAGGTCAAGCGCATCAAGGCGCGGGTCGAGGCGGAGCGCCTTCCCCAGGCCGCCGACCCTGCGCGTCACCTCAAACTCGGGCGCGGATCCCTCAGCGATGTCGAGTGGTTCGTTCAGCTGCTGCAACTGCAGCACGGCCACGACGTTCCCGCCTTGCGCACGACCTCGACGCTCGGCGCGCTGGAGGTGGCGGAAGACGCGGGGCTCGTCTCGCCAATCGACCACGCTCGGCTCAAGGCGGCGTGGATCCTCGCCTCCCGGGTTCGCTCCGCCCTCACCCTCTGGACCTCGAAGACAATCGATGTGCTGCCGACCGACCGTGCGCAGCTCGAAGGTGTCGCCCGCATCCTCAACTACCCGCCCGGGTCGGCCACCCGCCTCGAGGATGACTACCTCCGCACCACCCGGCTTGCCCGTGGTGTCTTCGAGCGGGTCTTCTACGGCACGAAGAGCGGGCCGGCCTCGACCGCGTAGGGGTTATCGAATCGGTACGCGCTGGGCAATACCCGCCTCTAGGCTTCGAGCATGAGTCGGATTCGTCGTAAGGGAGCTGCATTTGTCGTCGCTGCAAGCGTGCTCCTTCTGCTCTCCGCGTGCACCCCGGGGGTGACCCAGCACTGGCGCCTGACCAGCGACGGGGAGCTGAGCACCGCGTGGTGTGACAACCGCACGATCGACGCGCTCACCGTGACCTTCGTTGCGAACACGAGCGAGGGAGCAGCACCCTCCCAGACCTACACCGTGTCGGGTCCGGCGGTGTTCGTGAAGGAGGGCCAGGTTGTCTCACTGTCGCAGGTTGCCCCGGGCTGGACGACCCCACCGGCCATCGACACCGGTGCCGACTGGTATGCGATCACGATCGAGAGCACACGTGGCGCGACGGTCGACTACGCGGGGTATGTGGAGAGAGTCGACCTCGACATAGACGAGTGGGTTGCCTCACCGGAAGGCGGTTTCGCCACCGTCTCGTGTGAGCGCGAGGACGGGACCGTATAACCCAGACGGGCCGCCCTCCCGAAGGAGAACGGCCCGTGTGGTCAAGCAGGTGAAGCCTAGACGCCGAAGTACAGCTCGTACTCGAAGGGGTGCGGACGCTGCGCGAAGGGGAGGAGCTCCTTCTCGCGCTTGTAGTCGACCCAGGTCTCGATGAGGTCCTTCGTGAACACGCCGCCCTCGAGGAGGTAGTCGTGGTCGGCCTCGAGAGCGCGCAGCGCCTCCTCGAGCGAAGCGGGAACCTGCGGGATCAGCTTGGCCTCCTCGGGGGGAAGCTCGTAGAGGTCCTTGTCGACGGGCTCGTGCGGCTCGATCTTGTTCTTGATGCCGTCGAGGCCAGCCATGAGCTGGGCGGCGAAGGCGAGGTACGGGTTGCCGGAGGCGTCGGGCGCGCGGAACTCGATGCGCTTGGCCTTCGGGTTGGTGCCCGTGATCGGGATGCGGATCGAGGCAGAGCGGTTGCCGGCCGAGTAGACCAGGTTGACGGGGGCCTCGAAGCCCGGGATGAGGCGGTGGTAGGAGTTCACCGTCGGGTTGGTCCACGCGAGCACCGAGGGAGCGTGCTTGAGCAGTCCGCCGATGTACCAGCGGGCGAGGTCGGAGAGTCCGCCGTAGCCCTTCTCGTCGTAGAACAGCGGCTCTCCGCCGTTCCACAGCGACTGGTGGGTGTGCATTCCAGAACCGTTGTCGCCCATGAGCGGCTTCGGCATGAAGGTCGCGACCTTGCCCCACTGCTCTGCAACGTTCTTGACGATGTACTTGAACTTGAGGATGTCGTCTGCCGCGTTGACGAGGGTGTCGAAGCGGTAGTTGATCTCGCCCTGGCCAGCGGTGCCGACCTCGTGGTGGGCGCGCTCGAGGATGAGGCCGGCGTCGATCAGCTTGAGGCTGATGTCGTCACGGAGGTCGGCGTGCTTGTCGACCGGGCTGACCGGGAAGTAGCCGCCCTTGAACGGCGTCTTGTTGGCGAGGTTGCCCCCCTCCTCGACGCGGCCGGAGTTCCAGGCTGCCTCCTCGGAGTCGACCTCGTAGAAGCTCTTGTTCTGCTTCACCTCGTAGCGCACGTCGTCGAAGATGTAGAACTCCGCCTCTGGCGCGAAGAACGCGGTGTCGGCGATGCCCGTGGAGGCGAGGTAGCGCTCCGCCTTCTTGGCAACCTGGCGGGGGTCGCGCGAGTAGATCTCGCCGTTACGCGGGTTGTAGATGTCGAAGATGATGATGAGCGTGCGCTCGACACGGAAGGGGTCGACGTAGGCCGTGGTGACATCCGGGATGAGCTGGAGGTCGGACTCGTGGATCGACTGGAATCCACGGATCGAGGAGCCGTCGAACAGCTGGCCGACGGAGAAGAACTCCTCGTCGACGGTGAATGCCGGGATGTTGAAGTGCTGCTGGATACCGGGCAGGTCGGTGAAGCGGATGTCAACGAACTTGACGTCGGTGTCCTTGATGAACTTCAGGATCTCGGACGAGTCTTTGAACTTGGGGGTGGGCATGGGACGAACTCCAAAGGGTGCCAGAGCGAGGGCGACTGCAAACCACAGCCTCCAGCGAGGCTATTGGGGTGCCGTTTCGCCGTAGTGACGCAAATGTTTCCGGCATGTTACGCGTTCCGCCGCGACTAGCATTGCCGGGTGACCAACCCGCAGAGAACAGCCCGAGAATGGCCGGGAAAAGGCCTCGGACTTCCGGAGACGGGGCCACGATCGGTTGGCCGTCTCGGCCGACGGGTTGTGGCCATCCTCATCGACTGGGGTGTGGCGACCGGTGTCGGATGGGTGTTCCTCGGGGGAGACGGCTTCGGCATCCTCGCGGTGTTCGCCGTGCTGCAGGTGCTGTTCATCTCGACACTCAGCGGCAGTATCGGCCACCTTGTCGTCGGGCTCCGCGTCGTGCCGCTTGCCCCGAAGTGGGTCGGCGTGGTTCGACCGCTCGTGCGCACCGTCCTGCTGTGCCTGCTCATTCCCGCGGTGATCTTCGACCGCGACCAGCGTGGCCTACACGACCAGCTCGCCGGAACGGTGCTGGTGCGGCGCTAGGCTCAGCGCGCGCGCTGCGACCGTGCCTTCATCGGGTCGATGCCCTTGGGAATCGGCATGGCGCCCCCCTTGGTCAGCGACTGCAGGCGGTTGCCCACCGTGTAGATCTCCTGCTTGCGCAGCGCGGGCTTCAGCTTGCCGAGCTCGCGGGTGATGCGGTACAGCGGAGTCGAGTCTTCATCGGGGCCGACGTAGATGAAGCTGATCGGCACGTTGGGCACGATGCGGGCGATCTTGCGTCGTTCGTCTTCGAGCATGCGCTGCGTGCGGCTGCGCGGCCCCTCGCCGAACAGCACGATGCCGCCGCGACCGATGGCGCGGTAGACCGCATCCCGGGTCTTGGGGGAGATGTTGACGGGCATCTCGCTGCCGGTCCAGCTGCGACGCAGGCCCGTCTTGAGGACAGCGCCGACGGCACCCGGCTGGCCCTCGATCTGGGAGTAAGCGGCACGCTCGGCGCGGCGGCCGAGGATGATGATGGCGACCAGCAGGCCGGCGAACACACCGACGATGATGTACAGCACGAAGAACACCGGCTGGCCAGGGGCGAGCAGGAAGCCGAGGATGAGACCGCCGGCGAGCGGGCCGAGGAAGCCGGCCAGCAGCATCCAGGTGACCGACGGGTCGTGGCGCTGCGTCATGCGCAGCACCTGCCAGATCTGAACGAGGCGGTTGGGCTCCTTGTTCGGGTCCTTGATCTTCTTCGGTCTCGGTTCGCGTGCCATGGTTTCTAAGATAC
>NZ_JBXMIS010000039.1:0-7049 GCF_057073975.1 Conyzicola sp.
CCCGCGACCGGTGCCCCGACAGGGTCGCCACGATCGCCCGCCCGATCGAGTCATCGCCGATGATCGCGAACGGGCCAACCGGGATCTCCCCGCCGAACTCGTCGGCCATCGCCGTGATCACACACGGAATCGCCTCCCCGCGCGCCGCCCACGCCGTCGCGTAGGTCGAGTGCGTGTGCACCACCCCGCCAACGGATGGCATGTTGCGGTACACGTACGCGTGCGCCGCCGTGTCACTCGACGGCGAGCGGTCCCATCCCGGAGTGTTGGGGATGACGTTGCCGTCGAGGTCGCAGAGGATCTGGTTCTCTGGCGAGATGTCCTCGTACGGCACCCCGCTCGGCTTGATGACGAACAGGTCGGCGCCGGGAACACGGGCAGAGACGTTGCCGCCGGTCCAGACGACGAGGCCGTAATGCACCAGCTCGTTGTGCAGCAGTGCCACCTGCTCACGAGTACGAGCGATCGCCACCTGCACCTCTGGTGCAAACTCGCTCACGATGCGCTCCTAGCGCGATCGTGGCTGCGTGGCTGTGTCACGGTGGTTGACCTCGTTGTCGTTGCTGAAAATTCGCGGTGGAATGTGACCGTTCACATCCACGTCGTTAGATTACATGCGAAACGGTCACATGTGTCAAGCCAGCAACCAAACCGTGATCAATCAGAGACAAAGAATGCCGGAAACATGCGGATTTGACCCGCGGATGAGGGGGGAACGCTCAGATCGAGCGGGTCGACGAGCGCACGACAAGCTCTGCCGGAATGGACTCGTGCGTCAGCTCGGTCTCGCCATGCAGTTCTGCGATGAGCAGTGCGACCGCCCGACGGCCGACCTCGGCGAAGTTCTGGCGAATCGTGGTCAGGGGCGGGGCGAAGTGCGCGGCCTCCGGAATGTCGTCGAACCCGACGACGCTGATATCGCCCGGCACGTCGAGACCGCTGTCGCGGCACGCGTGCAGGAACCCGAGGGCCATCTGGTCGTTGCCGGCGAAGACCGCGGTGAAGTCCCGGTAGCGCAGCAGCTCGAGGCCGGCGTAGTAGCCGAAGTGGGCGCTCCAGTCGCCGAGGATCGGGGCGCGCACTCGCAGGTCGGCCGCGATGATCTCGTCGAGGAAGCCCTGCATTCGGGCCTCTGCCTCGATCCAGTGCTGCGGACCCGAGATGTGGATGATCTCGGTGTGGCCGAGGTCGATGAGGTACCGGGTGGCCAGCCGCGCGCCGGCGATCTGGTCGACAGAAAGGCTGTGGCGCGGGTCGCGACCCGTGGATTCCAGGGTCACGAAGGGGATGTTGACCGACATCTCGTTGATGGCGTCGAACACCCGCACCTGCGGCGCGATGACGATGAGCGCCTCGACCGACTGGCTGAGCAGGTAGTCGAGGCCGTTCTTGATCGAGGCGTAGTCTGACGAGCCGATGCTCGTGATGCTCAGCCGGTATCCCGACTCCCTCGCCGCCTGCTCGATCGCGTTGATCGCCGTCGCCGGCCCGTAGTGCGCCTTGGCATCGGCCGAGAGAACGCCGATGGTGCGCGACCGGCTCGTGACGAGGGCGCGAGCGGCCTGGTTGGGGCGGTAGCCGAGCTGGCGAATCGCGTCGTTGACGCGCTCCTTCGTGCTCTCCTTGATGTTCGCGCTGTCGTTGAGCACCCGCGAGACGGTCTGGTACGAGACACCGGCGAGCGCGGCAACGTCGCGGATGTTGGGGGCACGGCCCCGATCCGGTTCAGTCACCACTGCTCAATCCCAACCTCGTTGTGGAAAGTGGAAACGTTCACAAAGTGAGCGCCGGTTGCCATTATGCCGCTCCGCGGCCCTCCCCACATCTCACCGGGGAGCGCAGAAGGCCGGCCGGGGCGAACCCCGACCGGCCTCGTGCTAGGTGGTACTGCGTTTAGAGCTGGTGCTACTTGGTGAGAGCGAGGAGAGCCTCGTTCTCTGCGTACGCCTCAGCTGCGTTGTCCTTCGTCACGACGACCGGTGCGAGGAGGTACGAGGGAACGACCTTCACGCCGTTGTCGTACGACTCGGTGTCGTTGACCTCTGGCTTGTCACCAGCAGCAAGGGTCTCGACCATCTCGATCGCCTTGGCGACGAGAGCACGGGTGTCCTTGTAGATGGTCATGTACTGCTCGCCAGCCATGATCGACTTGACCGACTCGACCTCGGAGTCCTGGCCCGTGACGATCGGCAGCGGCTTGCCAGCGGCGGTCACCGAGGTGATGATCGCGCGAGCGAGGGTGTCGTTCGGCGAGAGCACACCGTCAAGGTCGGTGCTGAGGTAGTTCGCGGCCAGCAGGGTGTCTGCACGGCTCTGAGCGTTCTCGGCCTTCCAGCCCTGGGTGACGACCTGGTCGAACTCGGTCTGGCCAGAGACGACGTTGAGCGTGCCATCGTCGATCTTCGGCTGGAGAACGCTCATCGCGCCGTCGAAGAAGACTCCGGCGTTGTTGTCGTCGGGCGAACCGGCGAACAGCTCGATGTTGTAGGTGTCCTTGTCCGGGAACTTCGCGGCAAGACCATCGAGCAGCGCCTGGCCCTGCAGCTCGCCAACCTTGAAGTTGTCGAACGCGAGGTAGTAGTCAAGGGCCTCGGTGTTGAGGATGAGGCGGTCGTACGCAATGACGACTGCTCCGGCCTCGTGCGCTGCCTCGACCTGCGCAGACAGCTGTGCGCCGTCCTTCGCACCGATGATGATGACCTTGGCGCCGTTGGTGATCATCGACGAGATCTGGTTCTGCTGCTCGGCAACCGTGTTGCTGGCAGGCGCGTACTGCACGTCGCCCTTGAAGCCAGCAGCGTCAAGGCCGTCCTCGAAGAGGGCGCCCGCGAGCACCCAGTTCTCGCTGGTCTTGTCAGGAAGCGCGACACCGATGACGGAGCCTGCCTCGAAGCCGCCGTCGCCGCCTGCAGCGGGTGCCTCTTCACGCGGAGAGCAGCCCGACAGGACCAGCCCAGCCGTGACGACGAGAGTCGTCCCGATGATGAATTTCTTCATTGATATTCTCTTTCCTGGTGCATCTGTGGAATGGATACCGCTGTGTTTAGCCTTCGGGAGTCAGGTCCTTCGGCCGAACGGTATCCTGGGCCCCACCCGTAGGGGTGGGAGTCTTTGCATCCTGCGGAGCCGCAGGGGTGTCGTCAAACGGGCTTCTGCGGCTCCGCGTGAGCAGTCCGATGATCGACGGCCTGCCCTGGCGCTTCGAGTAGACGTCGATACCGACGGCAGCGAGCAGCACGAGACCCTTGATCATCTGGACGCTGTCGGCGCCGACGCTCAGCAGCGACAGGCCGTTGTTGAGGACCGCGATGACAAGGCCTCCGACGATGGAACCGACGATGGTTCCGATGCCGCCGGAGACGGCAGCGCCACCGATGAAGACGGCCGCGATCGCGTCGAGCTCCCAGCCGACGCCGTCGCCGGGTCCGGATGCGACAGCTCGGGAGATCCACATCATGCCGGCGATCGACGCGATGACCGACATGTTCCAGATCACGAAGAAGTTGACGCGACGGATGTTGACACCAGAGAGCTCTGCCGCCCGCCAGTTGCCGCCGACCGCGTAGATGTGCCGGCCGATGATCGTGTTGTTGGTGATGTACGAGTAGACGAGCACAAGCACGCCGAGGATGATGCCGGCGATCGGGTAGCTCGTGCCCACTCGCCCAGAGGCGAACAGCACGGTGGCGAGCACGACAACCCCGAGCAGCAGGGCGAGCTTGACCGTGAGCACCCACACCGGAGCGACCTCTGCACCCATGACGCGCTGGATGCGGCGTGCCCGGAACTCCTGCCACACGATGGCGACGCCGACGAGGGCGCCGAGGAGGAGGGTCGGGTTGCTGAAGCCGAAGTCGGGGCCGAAGTCGGGGATGTATCCGCCGCCGATGAACTTGAACTCCTGGGGAACCGGGATCGATGTCGAGTTGCCGACGAACTGGTTCGCTCCGCGGAAGAACAGCATGCCGGCAAGGGTCACGATGAAGGCCGGAACTCCGACGTAGGCGACCCACCATCCCTGCCACGCTCCGACGAGGCCGCCGACCACGAGGCCGAGCACCATGGCGAGCGGCCACGGCAGGTTCCACACGTACATGGACTGCGCCACGATGATGCCGACGAACGCCGCGACCGATCCGACAGAGAGGTCGATGTGGCCCGCGATGATCACCATCACCATGCCGATCGCGAGGATCAGCACGTAGGAGTTGCCGTTGACGATGTTGATGAGGTTCGCCGGGTTGAGCGTCTTGCCGCCCGTGAGGATCTGGAAGACCACGATGATGAAGATGAGGGCACCGAGGATGCCGAACTGGCGGGCGGAGGACTGGGCACCTCCGAAGATCAGGCGGAGGTCACGGAAGCCGCCGGTCTTCTTCTTGGTGGTCACGTCGGTCATCGGATCGCCGCTTTCTTGTCTGAGTTTCGGGTGGATTCGTTCTTGGTGGGTGCCGAGGTCATGCTGCGCATGAGGGTCTCCGGATCTGCCTTGTCGACCGGCAGGTCGTTGGTGATCTGGCCCTCGAAGATCGTGTAGATGCGGTCGGAGACGCCGAGCAGCTCTGGCAGCTCCGACGAGATGAGGATGACGCCCTTGCCCGCCGCGGCGAGGTCGCGGATGATTCCGTAGATCTCGGTCTTGGCTCCGACGTCGATGCCGCGAGTTGGCTCGTCGAGGATCAGCAGGTCTGGGTCGGTGAACATCCACTTCGCCAGGACGACCTTCTGCTGGTTGCCTCCAGAGAGCTTGTTGACTCCCTCGTCGACCGACGGCGTCTTGATGCGAAGGCTCTTGCGGTACTTCTCCGAGACCGTGTACTCCTTCGCCTTGTCGACGGTGCCGAAGCGGTTGGCGATCTTCTTGAGCTTCGCAGCCACGGTGGAGCGCTTGATGTCGTCGAGCAGGTTGAGTCCGAGAGCCTTGCGGTCCTCGCTCACGTAGGCCAGGCCGTGGTCGATGGCCTCCTGCACGGTGCGAAGGCGAATCTCCTTGCCGTCCTTGATGATGGTTCCCGACTCGTAGACACCGTAGGCGCGACCGAAGATGCTCATGGCGAGCTCGGTGCGACCGGCGCCCATGAGCCCGGCGAAGCCGACGACCTCGCCGCGACGCACGACGAAGCTCGAGTTCTTGACGACCATGCGCTCGGCGACGAGCGGGTGGCGCACATTCCAGTTCCTCACCTCGAAGAACACCTCGCCGATGTTCGTGGCGCGATCGGGGAATCGGTTGTCGAGGGTGCGACCGACCATGCCGCGGATGATGCGCTCCTCATCTACCCCGTCGTGCTCGACGTCGAGGGTCTCGATCGTCTTGCCGTCGCGGAGGATGGTGATCGAGTCGGAGATCTCCTCGATCTCGTTGAGCTTGTGGGAGATCATGATCGAGGTGATGCCCTTGCCCTTGAGGCCGCGCAGCAGGTCGAGCAGGTGCTGCGAGTCGGACTCGTTGAGGGCGGCGGTCGGCTCATCGAGGATGAGAAGCTTGACCGACTTGTTGAGCGCCTTGGCGATCTCGACGAGCTGCTGCTTGCCGACGCCGATGTTCTTGATGAGGGTGTCTGGATCCTCGTCGAGGCCGACGCGAGCCAGCAGCTCCTTGGCCCGGCTCTTGGCCTCGACCCAGTCGATGGAGCCGAACTTGGTCGGCTCGTTGCCCATGAAGATGTTCTCTGTGATCGAGAGAAGGGGAACGAGGGCGAGCTCCTGGTGGATGATCGCGATGCCGGCGTGCTCGCTCGACTTGATGTCCTTGAACCGCACCTCTGAGCCCTGGAAGACGATGCTGCCCTCGTAGGTGCCGTAGGGGTAGACGCCGGAGAGCACCTTCATGAGGGTGGACTTGCCCGCGCCGTTCTCACCGCAGATGGAGTGGATCTCGCCTGCCCGCACGGTGAGGTTGACGTTCTCGAGTGCCTTGACACCAGGGAACTCCTTGGTGATCGACCTCATCTCGAGAATCGTGGGGCTTGTTGGCGCCGCACTCTGCAAAAGCTGACCTCCTCGTCATGGGTCTATCCCGGCCGGGTCTTCACCCGCGCCGAGTCCGACGGTAACGCCCCATCGCGTTGGCGTCAACTAGTAAACCCAAGCGCGACCAAAACGTTAGATTTGAGGTCAAATACCCCCGTTTGCCGTCAAGTAATTAAGTCACGGAAACAACATATTGCCCCCGAAGAAGGCGTTCACCGTCGCCGGGATCCCCCGAACGGGATACCGCACCCGCGAGTTTCCGCGCCGGATGCCGTGTATCGTGTGCTTGTGACGAGCCGTCGCCCAACGCCGGGATCGCAGACTTCACTGCGCGAAGCCAACCGCGCCCGGATTGTTGACTCCCTCAAGCACCACGGGCACCTCACCCAGGTCGAACTCGCGGGTGCGACGGGGCTGTCGCCCGCAACGGTGTCGAACATCGTCAAAGAGCTCGCGGCATCCGGTGTTCTCCACACCACAGTGGGCTCGCGGAGCGGTCGACGGGCGATCGAGGTCACGCTGGCGCGGCAGCTCGGGCTCGTCGCCGGCCTGCACTTCTCTGCCCGCCACCTTCGAATCGCGATCTCCGATATCGGCAGAACGGTTGTCGCAGAGAACCACGTTCCCCTCGCGCTAGAGCACAAGTACGACCGCGAGCTCGATCGCGCTGCACTGCTGCTGAGCGACATGGTCGAGACGGTCAACGCCACCCTTGGCGACATCCTCGCCGTTGGCGTCGCGATTCCTGCCGCGGTCGAGATCGACACGGGCTTCATCTCCACCCCTGGACTCATGAAGGGGTGGAAGGGGGTGCCGGTCGCCGAGGAATTCGAGAACCGAATCCAGCGCCCCGTCTTCCTCGACAACGAGGCCAACCTCGGCGGGCTTGCCGAGCTGCGCGCCGGAGCAGCCCGCGGGTCGCGGGGTGCCGCCTATATCCGCGTCGGGCACAGCATCAGCGCCGGCCTTCTCTTCGACGGCCAGCTGTTTCGCGGGGTCACCGGCAAGGCCGGCCAGATCGGCCACGTGACCATCGACGAGAACGGCGCGATCTGCCGCTGCGGATCCCGCGGCTG
>NZ_JBXMIS010000040.1:0-26745 GCF_057073975.1 Conyzicola sp.
CAGAGGAGGACGCCGTCAGCGCCGGCGTGCCGTCGGCCTTACGGCGCGTGCGCAGCCGCGGATCGGCGAGGTCGTTGAGGCTCTCGCCGACGAGGGTGATGCCGAGCACGACGAGCACGATCGCCAGCCCTGGGAATATCGAGGTCCACCAGATGCCGCTCGTGACGTCGGAGATGGACTTGTTGAGGTCGTAGCCCCACTCGGCCGCCGAGCTCGGCTCGATGCCGAACCCGAGGAAGCCGAGGCCGGCGAGTGTGAGGATCGCCTCCGAGCTGTTGAGGGTGAAGATGAGCGGCAAGGTGCGGGTCGCGTTGCGGAAGACGTGACGGAACATGATGCGCGAGGTGCTCGTGCCGATGACCTTTGCCGACTCGACGTAGGCCTCCGCCTTGATGCGCACGGTCTCTGCCCTGATCACACGGAAGTACTGCGGGATGAAGACAACGGTGATCGAGACGGCCGCCGCGAACACCCCGCCCCACAGGCTCGACTGCCCTCCGCTGATGATGATGGCCGCCGCGATCGCAAGCAGGAGACTCGGGAAGGCGTAGACGGCGTCGGCGATTACGACCATGACCCGGTCGAGCCAGCCGCCGATGTACCCGGAGATCAGGCCGAGGAGCACGCCGAGGAAGATCGACAGGATGACGGCGACCACAATCACGGACAGCGCCGTCTGCGACCCCCAGATGACCCGGGAGAAGACGTCGTAGCCGCCGACGGTCGTGCCGAGCAGGTGCTTGCCGCCGGGCGGCAGCTGGGCGCCGAAGGTGCCGTCGTCGTCGCGCAGCTGCGAGAAGCCGAACGGTGCGATCAGCGGGGCGAGGAGTGCGGTGAGCAGGAACAGCCCCGTGATGACGAGGCCGGCGATGAGCATGCCGCGCTGCAGGCCGACGCTCTGCCGCAGCTGGTGGACGACGGGCAGCCTGCGCAGCCGCTCGGAGACCTTCGTGGCCATCAGTACCTCACTCGTGGGTCGATGAGGGCGGCGATGATGTCGACGATGAAGTTCGACAGTGCGACGATGACGGCGAGCAGGGCGACGATGCCCTGCACGGCGACGAAGTCGCGAGCCGACAGGTACTCGGCGAGCTTGAAGCCGAGCCCCTTCCACTCGAATGTCGTCTCGGTCAGCACCGCGCCGCCGAGGAGCATCGCGATCTGGAGTCCGATCACGGTCACGATGGGGATGAGCGCTGGCTTGTAGGCGTGGGTGCGCACGAGACGGAACTCGCGCACTCCGCGTGACCGGGCGGCATCCACGTAGTCCATGCCGAGGGTGCCGATGACGTTGGTGCGCACCAGACGGAGGAAGACGCCGGCGGTGAGCAGCCCGAGGGCGATACCGGGGAGGACCGCGTGCTGCAGCACGTCGACGACGTAGTCGGCGCGACCCGACCGGATGGCGTCGATGATGAAGATGCCGGTCGCGCCATCCTGGTTCGACAGCGTTAGCCCCGTGCGAGAGCTTGCGCGCCCGTAGTTGGGCAGCACCCCGAGCCAGACGCCGAAGACGAGCTTGAGAAGGAGGCCAGCGAAGAAGACGGGGGTCGCATAGAACAGGATCGCGAGGATGCGCAGCACGGCATCCGGCCACTTGTCGCGGAAGTACGCGGCGACCATGCCGAGCGGGATTCCAACGATGAAAGCCACGATGAGGGCGTAGAAGACAAGCTCGAGCGTCGCGGCACCGTAGGTGACGAGCAGCTCGGTGACCGGCTGGTTGTCAGAGATCGACTGGCCGAAGTTGCCGGTGAGCACCTGGCCCATGTACTCGAGGTACTGCACGATCACGGGTCGGTCGTAGCCGGCCTCGTGGATGAGCTGTTGAAGCTGGGCAGGCGGCAGCTTGTCGCCGAGCGATGCGGTGATCGGGTCGCCGATGGTGCGCAGCACGAGGAAGACCATTGTGAGCAGGATGAAGATCGTCGGGAAGATCAGCAGGAAGCGGATGAGGATGTACCTGCCGAGCCCTCCTCCGTTGGCCGAGCGCCTGCGCGGCGCCGGCGCTGCCGGTTTCGCGGACGCGGTGGTCTGGGTGGAACTCATTGTCACCAATCGAAACGGGACGGAAAGACGAGCAGAGGGGACGACCCGCGTAGCGGGCCGCCCCCTCGTAGCGCTAGAACGACTCTAGCTTCCCGTGACTAGCGGGCGAGAGTGCCGTAGCGGAACTTGAACGATCCGTCGAGAACCGCTCCCGTCACGCCCTTGCCGACAACGGCGATCTGCGCGCCCTGGAGCAGCGGGATGGTGGACAGGTCTGCTGCCACCGCTGCCTGGATGTCCTCGATGAGGCCGGTGCGGGCATCCGCGTCGGTCTCGACCAGCTGCTGCTGGATGAGGGCGTTGACCTCAGGGTTGTCGTAGTGGTTCACCAGGAAGTTGTCCGTGGCGAAGAACGGCGTGAGGTAGTTGTCGGCGTCGGAGTAGTCCGGGAACCAGCCGAGCTGGTACGCCGGGTAGACATCGGCCGTGCGGTCCTTCGAGTACTGAACCCACTCGGTCGACTGCAGCGTGACGTCGAACAGCCCGCTCGCCTCGAGCTGGCTCTCGACGAGTGCGTACTCGTCGCCCGACGACTCACCGTAGTGGTCGGGGTTGTACTGCAGGTTGAGGGCGACGGGGGTGGCGACCCCTGCGTCCTCGAGAACCGCTGCCGCAGCATCCGCGTCGGGTCCGCCGTCCTTGCCGTACAGGTCCTTGAGAACCTGGGTGGCGCCGGTAAGACCATCCGGAACGTAGGAGTACAGCGGAAGGTAGGTGCCCTTGTAGACCTGCTCGGAGAGCTCCTCGCGGTCGACGAGGTCGGCAACGGCCTGACGAACGGCGAGGGCCTTGGCCGGGTCGGCCTCTGCGGTTGCCGCGCCGTATGGCTGGGTGTCGAAGTTGAAGACGATGTAGCGGATCTCGCCACCGGGGCCGACGACGACCTCCACGTCATCGTTCTTCTCGAGGTCGGCGATGTCGGTCGGGGTCAGGCTGCGGTGGGCGACGTCGATCTCGCCCTCCTGGATCGCCAGCTTGAGGTTGGACGCCTCGGCGAAGTACTGCAGCTGCACCGTCGAGGTCTCCGGGGCGCCGAGAACGCCCTTGTAGCCCTCGAATGCCGTGAACTCGACGGCCTCGTTGAACGAGTAGCTCGAGATCGTGTACTGGCCGGCGAAGGCCTCTCCAGCGACGATGTCGTCATCGGAGGTGATCGAGTCGGCGGAGAAGACCTCTTCGTCGACAATCGGCGCGGCCGGGCTCGACAGGATCTGCGGGAAGGTCTGGTCGTTGCCGTTCTTCAGCGTGAAGACGACGGTGGTGTCGTCTACCGCCTCGGTGCTGTCGAGGTTGCCGAGAAGGTAGGACGGGCCGTTGTCGTCGGCGATCGCCAGCTGGCGGTCGAAGGTGAACTTGACGTCGGAGGCGGTGAGGTCGTGTCCGTTGGCGAAGGTGAGGCCGCTCTTGAGGACGACCGTGTACTCGGTCGGGCTCGTGAACTCTGCGCTCTCCGCGATGTCGGGAACGACATCGGAGCTACCGGGAAGGGAGTTGAGCAGGAACGGGTAGACCTGGTTCATGATGGCGAACGAGCCGTTGTCGTACGAGCCAGCAGGGTCGAGCGCCGTGACCTTGTCGGTGGTGCCGACGATGATCGCGTCTCCGCTGTTGGAGTTGTCGCCGCCCGGTGCCGACGTGGCGCAGCCGGCGAGAACCATGGCTGCTGCCGCGGTCGTCGCGAGAGCGGCAAGCGTGCGCTTGCCGTGGATGGATGCGGATGTCATATCCGTCTACCTCTTCCTTGTGGGTTGCAGGGACAGTGTCGCGGGCACGGCGGTTCGCCGTGCGCACACACACTGCTGTGGTCTAGTCCTAACACGGTTGTCAGACCGGATTCCACCGCAGCCTGCGCGAGCGGTCACATGTTTACACAAAAGCAACAATGACCCCCGGGCGGGGGTATACCCCCTAGTCTGGCCGAATCGCCCGGCGGTCCGCCTCGATGGCGACGAGCTCTCGCTGGAGGGATTGATACTTTGTTGCGTCGGCCGCAGAATCCGTGCGTTGTAGTGCGCCGACCAGCTCTTTCTTGCGTCGCAGCAGATCACGGTCGACGATGGCGACGGCGAGGCTCACGCAGTACGCAGCCATGAAGTCCTCGCGCGCAGGGATCGGCGCCACCCCGAGCTGCTGCACGAGCATCGAGTAGTGCGACGGCACCTCCGCCGCGATCACCTGCAGCCAGGTCGGCGATTCGAGGTGATCGATGCTCGTCGCAATGGCGTCCCGCACCACCGCGAGACTCTCGTCTCCGAACCGAACGTCGGCGATGCGGCTGATGAAGTCGCGGCCGACCGATTGAGGATGCTGCAGCAGGGCCATGACGACGTCGCGCTCCAGTCGCGTGGAAGCATCGGTGCCCAGCTGGGTGAGGCTCGGACCCTGCTGCGGTGCGTCCGGCTGCGGTTGCGTGGCGGTGTCGGGCTGTCGGCTCGTGGAGCCGCGGACGGCGCGCGCGACCTCGTCGACATCCATTCCGAGCCAGCCGGCGAGGTTGCGGGTGTACCCGCCCGACATCGACGAGTCGCGGATGCCGGCGACGATCGGTGCGGCCTCTCGGAGCGCCGCGACCCGCCCCTCCACGGTCTCGAGATTGTGAGCCGCGAGCACGCGGCGCACCATGAACTCGAACATCGGCTTGCGGGTTCGCACGAGCCTGCGCACCGCGTCGTCGCCGCGCTGGAGACGGAGGTCGCACGGGTCGAGTCCGTCGGGGGCGACGGCGACGAAGGTCTGCGCGGCGAAGCGCTGCTCCTCGGCGAACGCGCGGCTCGCCGCCTTCTGGCCTGCCTCGTCGGGGTCGAAGGTGAAGATGACCTCTCCGGTGCCGGTCGAGTCGCGGTTGTCGACGTCGCCCATGACCCGGCGGATGATTTTGATGTGGTTGGTTCCGGGTGTGGTTCCACGGTGGGCGACGGCCTTCGCCACGCCGGCGAGGTGGCAGGCCATGACATCGGTGTAGCCCTCGACCACGACGACCTGGCGGCCTCTGGCGATGTCCTTCTTGGCCAGGTCGAGCCCGTAGAGCACCTGGCTCTTGTGGTAGACCGGGGTCTCTGGCGTGTTGAGGTACTTCGGGCCGGTGTCGTCATCGAGCAGTTTGCGGGCACCGAAGCCGAGGGTCGCACCGGTGACGTCGCGGATGGGCCACACGAGTCGTCCGCGGAACCGGTCGTACACGTCGCCACGGTCGCCCTTGCCGATGAGCCCGGCGGTGACGAGCTCCTCCTCGGTGAAGCCGAGGGAGCGCAGGTGCTTTCCGAGCACGCCGCCGCGCGGAGCGAAGCCGATGCCGAAGCGCTGGGCGGCTCCTGCGTCGAAGCCGCGCTCGCCGAGGAACGCCCGCCCTGGCTCTGCCTCCGGTGTGCCGAGCTGCGCGACATAGAACTCGGATGCCGCCGCATTGGCCGCGAGAATTCGCGCCCGTGCGCCGTGATCGCTCGCCTGCCCGCCGTCCTCGTAGCGCAGCTCGTAGCCGATGCGGGCGGCCATGCGCTCCACGGCCTCAGAGAAGCCCACGTGGTCCATCTTCTGCAGGAAGGTGAAGACGTCGCCGCCCTCGCCGCAGCCGAAGCAGTGGTAGAAGCCGACCTGGGGCCGCACGTGGAAGCTGGGGCTGCGCTCCTCGTGAAACGGGCACAGGCCCTTCATCGAGCCACCGCCAGCGCTCTTCAGCGTGACGTAGTCGCCGACGATGTCGGCGATGTTGGTGCGCGCTCTGACCTCGTCGATATCGCTTCGTCGAATGAGGCCTGCCACGAGGTCGATTCTACGGTCGCGCGTGTGCGCGCGCTCGCGTCGTCCTCACCGCAGGAGCGCCTCCGCGCGCCACCCCGCGCGCCACCCCGACCTCCGCACAAACCTCCGCCCTTTCGGAGATTCAGGACTCGTCGCCGAACGAACCCGGATGGCACGCTTCACCATGACGCGGGACGCCGCGAGTCCTGAAACTTCGACGGTACGGGAGGGGGTGATGCGGATGCGAGCGGAGCCAGCCGCTCTAGCCGACGGCGGTGAAGCGTGCCATCGCAGACTGGTCGGTGAGGGATGCGACCTGGTCAACGACAACGCGACGGCGGGCGGCGTCGCTGACGGCATCCATCCAGTCGGCGGCGAAGCCGTGGTCGAGCTTCGACGGGTCGGCCCAGAGCGCATCCGCCAGCCCGGTGAGCACCTCGCGCTGCTCGGTGTAGAGCGGCTTGCGGGAGTTCGTCGACATGACGTTGGCCGCCACGATGCCCTTGAGCACGGCGATCTCTGCCTCGATCTCGCGGGGAACAGCGAGGTGGGCGTTGAAGCGGATCAGGCTCTCGCCCTCGTAGATCTCGCGCGTGGCCGAGATGGCAGCGCCGGCGAACCGGCCGATGAGCTGCGACGTGAGGTTCTTGAGCCGCCCGTGCGCCTGCCGGCTGCCGTCCCACTCGGCGATCCAGAAGGGGAGGTTGTCGAGTCGGTCGAAGGCGGCGATGAGCTCCTCGTGGCTGAACTCTCCTCCGATCCAAGCGAACATCGACGTGACGAGGGCGTCGTGATCAACCCGAGCGCCGAGAGCGCGCACGTCGATGAAGTCGCCGACGATCGCATCCTCGAAGTCGTGCACCGAGTAGCCGACGTCGTCGGAGAAGTCCATGACCTCTGCCTCGATGCAGCGTCGGCGGTCTGGGGCACCCGCGCGCAGCCATTCGAAGGCGGGGGTGTCGTCGTCGTAGAACCCGAACTTGCTGCGGCCGCTCGGGTCGGGAATGCCCTGCGCCGACGGCCACGGATACTTCGTGGCGGCGTCGAGGGTTGCGCGGGTGAGGTTGAGGCCGTAGCTGCGCCCGTCGGGCCCGAAGGTCTTCGGCTCGATGCGCGTGAGCAGGCGAAGCGTCTGGGCGTTGCCCTCGAATCCGCCGATGTCTGCTGCCCAGTCGTTGAGGGCTCGCTCGCCGTTGTGGCCGAAGGGCGGGTGGCCGAGGTCGTGGGCGAGGCATGCCGTGTCGACGACATCGGGATCGAGCCCGAGAGCAGTCGCGAGCTCTCTGCCCACCTGGGCGACCTCGAGCGAGTGCGTGAGCCGGTTGCGCGCGTAGTCAGCCGCGACCGTCGGGCTGAGCACCTGGGTCTTGCCAGCGAGCCGCCGCAACGCACTCGAGTGAACGACGCGCGCGCGATCGCGGGCGAAGTCGCTGCGACGACTGGAGTGGTACTCGGGAAACCAGCGCTCGGCATCCTGTTCTGAGTACTGGCCCTCAGCCGCCACTGTGATGCAACTCCGCCTCGGTGAGCTCGGCGCGGTGGGTCTCCTGCAGCTCGCGGCTGTCGAGCCAGCCCTGCGGCAGCGTCGGGCTCTTGGGGCTGCCGGCACGCCCGCGCTGCCCTTCGGCTCCGATGCCGGGGTAGGGCTGGTCGTGGTCGAGCATCGCGAGCAGGTCGTCGAGCTCGGCGAGGCTGCGCACGCTCGCCAGCGACGCCCGCAGGTCTCCCCCGACGGCGTATCCCTTGAAGTACCAGGCGACGTGCTTGCGGATGTCGCGGCAGGCGCGATCCTCGTCGCCGCCGAAGAACTCGGTCAGCAGCTCTGCGTGGCGCTTGAATGCTGTGGCGACGAAGCCGAGTCCAGGCTCGAAGGTCGTCGTATCGCCGCGGAAGGCGGCGGCGAGGTCGCCGAACAGCCATGGGCGCCCGAGGCAGCCGCGACCCACGACGACACCGTCGCACCCGGTCTCCTCGACCATGCGGATCGCATCGGCGGCACCCCAGATGTCGCCGTTGCCGAGCACCGGGGTGTCGGTGATCGTCTCCTTGAGGCGGGCGATCGCCGACCAGTCGGCGGTGCCGCTGTAGAACTCCGCAGCGGTGCGCGCGTGCAGGGCGATGCTCGCAACCCCCGCACCCTGCGCGGCCTTCGCCGCCTCGATGTAGGTGAGGTGGTCGGCGTCGATGCCCTTGCGCATCTTGATGGTCAACGGGATGTCGCCCGCGGCATCCACTGCGTTCTCCACGATGGCTCTGAAGAGGTCGAGCTTCCACGGAAGCGCCGCCCCGCCACCGCGACGGGTGACCTTCGGCACCGGGCAGCCGAAGTTGAGGTCGATATGGTCGGCGCGGTCCTCGGCGACGAGCATCGTGACGGCCTCGCGCACCGTCTTCGGGTCGACGCCGTAGAGCTGGATGCTGCGGGTCGTCTCCGACTCGTGGTGGCTGATGAGGCGCATGCTCTCTGGCGTGCGCTCGACGAGGGCACGGCTCGTGATCATCTCGCTGACGTACAGCCCGGCGCCGTACTCGCGGCAGAGCCGGCGGAACGCCGTGTTCGTGATGCCGGCCATGGGCGCCAGCACGACCGGCACATCCAGCTCGAGGGAGCCGATGCGCAGGGCGGGCGCGGCAGCCGAGACAATGGACATATGTCAATTCTCCCAGACAAATCGGGTCGCGACCGCGTCGCGGCCGACGCCGCGTCCCGTGGCATCGCGATCGAGTTCGTCGAGCGCACGGCGGCGCGCTCCCTCGAGGAGGCCGCCGACATCCTCGGGATCACTCCAGGAGACATCGTGAAGTCGCTCGTGGTGAAGCGCCATGACGGGAGCTTCCTCTTCGCGCTGGTTCCCGGTGACCGCCAGATCTCGTGGTCGAAGCTGCGCGCCGTGGTCGGTGTCAACAAGCTGCAACTTCCCGCGGCTGAGGTCGCCCTTGACGCCACAGGCTATGAACGGGGCACCATCACCCCACTCGGCAGCACGACGGCCTGGCCGGTCTACGTCGACGATCGCGTCGCGGCGCGGCGGGTATCCATGGGTGCGGGAGAGCATGGGCTCAGCCTGTTCGTCGATGCGGATGAGCTTGTCGCCGGCCTTGGAGCAACCTACGCGGACATCAGCGACTAGCCAGTCCGGACCGGCGGCTGACCGGATCCTCCGCTCCTCGGGCCGGGCAGGTCTTGTGCCTCAGACCCGGTCGGAGTCGATCGCCCGGTTCACGACTGCCTGCTCGTGGTGTTGCGGAATCTCGCAGACGTCTCCATCGCACGAGGCGGCATTCGCCTCGCCGATGATCAGCAGCGGTGTCGTGTCCATCAGGCTGCACCCTTCTCTGCGTGTACCTGTGCCAGCACGTTAGCGAAGGTCTGCGCCTCCTGAGCGCCAGACACCCCGTACTTGCCGTCGATGACGAAGAAGGGAACGCCTTGGATGCCGTACTCCCGCGCCAGGGCGACGTCGGCCTTGACGTCGGCGAGGAACCGATGTGACTCCAGCGCCGCCGTCACCTCTGCCTCGTCGAAGCCGAGTTCACCGGCGATCGCCACGAGGTCAGGGATGCGGCCGACATGCTCGCCATTGACGAAGTAGGCCTTGAGCAGGCGCTCCTTCATCTCGAGCTGGCGGCCCTTCGACTTGGCGAAATGCAGGAGCTCGTGGCTGATCACGGTGTTCGTCTGGTGAACGTGGTCGTAGTCGTAGTCGAGTCCGACGCTTGCGGCGATGCCGGTGACGCGTTCGAGCATCTGCTCAACCTGAGCCATCGGTAGCCCCTTGCGCTCTGCAAGGTAGTCGGCCGGGCTGCCGTCGAAGTCGACCGGGGTGTCGGGTGCCAACTCGAAGGAGTGGTACTCGACCTCGACTTCTCCCCCGAACTCTGCCGCTCCGGCCTCGAACTTGCGCTTTCCGATGTAGCACCATGGGCACTGCACGTCGGACCAGATGTCTACCTTGATGGCGTTGCTCACCCCAAGGCCAACGCCAGTCGCACCCGCTCAATTCCCGCCCCCACCCGATTCCTCTCTCGGAGATTCAGGAGTTGCCGCGACGAGGCGCGCGCCAGCATCGCCTTTCTCGGTCTTCGACGCCGTGGTCCTGAATCTTCGGAATCTGGGAGGGGGGTGCGCTCGGCCATGGCCGCTCGCACCGCCGACAGCACCAACGGCCACTCCCCGAAGACCATCGAGGCGGGAGGGCGCAAGGCATGAAATCGCTCTATCGTCGCGTGGATGTCTTTGCGACGGTCGCGGGCGAAACGATTCTCGTGAAATTCTCTGCCGTCCACCTCGATCGCCACGGATTCCTCGACGACGAGGTCCAGCGGCTCGCCCGTTGCGAGCAGCACCTGGCTCCTGACGGAGAACCCCTCGAGCCGGAGGCGTGTTCTGGCCAGAGACTCCGGCAGACTGTCGCACTCGGCGTCGAACCACTCCGTCGGAATGCGGCGGGAGCGCGGAACCCCGAGCATGAGGGACTCGACATCGAACTCGTCGATGGCCCCGGTGCGAAGCGCCCAGTCGACTGCGGCGATCGCAACCTCCAGCGCTTCATCGCACACGACGCGACGTAGGGCATCGAGCAGGCCAACGGAGGTTGCATCGCCGCGATCGGCGACATCCCGGCCGTCCCAGTGCAGCACGACCCCCGCTGGCGCACTCACGTCGATGCGATGGTGACGATTCTGCTGGGTGCGCAGCCGCGCTGCGTTCTCAGCGACCGAGACGTGCAGCGGATGCTCTCCCAACACCCAGCCGCCCATCGCGATGATCGCCGAGACGCCTGTCAACCGCCCGCCCACGCGCACGGCTCGAACGCGGGCGTCACTGGCGGGCAGCACGGTGTACCAGCCGAGCCTGGCCCGCAACACCTCCCCCGCCCGCACGGCCGCCGTCAGATCGACGTCTCGCGCTCCGCGTCGAACCAGCTGCTGCTTCTGCGCCATGCCGCCGAGCGACCGCACGATCGCTGCGATGTCTCTCATGGCGCCATGGTGGGACCGCGGCGGCGTGCGGTTAGCCTCGGCCGGAGTATCTGGGCACTCCCGCCATGTACCTCCGCTGTGGACGACCCGCCCCCAACGGAGTTTCAGGAGTCGAGAGCTCGTTCGGGCGCATTCGCGACACCAACGGACAGCAATGACGCTCGAGTCCTGAATCTCCGAAGAAAGGCGGCGCGGTGGGGAGGGTGACGACCGACTGCGCTACGAGCCGATGAGCTGCTCTGCGAGGTAGCCGCGCAGGCGGTCGAGCGAGACACGCTCCTGGGCCATCGTGTCGCGCTCTCGCACGGTCACGGCCTTGTCGTCGAGCGTGTCGAAGTCGATCGTGACGGCGAAGGGCGTGCCGATCTCGTCCTGGCGGCGGTAGCGCTTGCCGATTGCCCCAGCGTCGTCGAAGTCGACGTTCCAGTACTTGCGAAGGTCGGCGGCGAGCTCACGGGCAACCGGCGAGAGCTGCTCGTTGCGCGAGAGCGGGAGAACCGCGACCTTGACGGGCGCGAGCCGGCGATCGAGGCGCAGCACCGTGCGGGTGTCGACGCCGCCCTTGGCGTTGGGTGCCTCGTCCTCTGCATAGGCGTCGACGAGGAAGGCCATGACCGAGCGGGTGAGTCCGGCCGCTGGCTCGATGACATAGGGCGTCCACCGCTCGTCCTTCGTCTGGTCGAAGTAGGAGAGGTCTTTGCCGCTCTTCTCCGAGTGCGTGCGCAGGTCGTAGTCGGTGCGGTTGGCGATGCCCTCGAGCTCGCCCCACTGGCTGCCCTGGAAGCCGAACTTGTACTCGACGTCGACGGTGCGCGAGGAGTAGTGCGACAGCTTCTCGGCGGGGTGCTCGAAGAGGCGGAGGTTCTCCGGCTTGATACCGAGGTCGATGTACCACTGCAGCCGAAGGTCGATCCAGTACTGGTGCCACTCTTCGTCGGTTCCCGGCTCGACGAAGAACTCCATCTCCATCTGCTCGAACTCGCGGGTACGGAAGATGAAGTTGCCTGGGGTGATCTCGTTACGGAAGCTCTTGCCGATCTGGCCGATGCCGAACGGGGGCTTCATGCGCGCGGTGCCGAGCACGTTGGCGAAGTTGACGAAGATGCCCTGGGCGGTCTCGGGGCGAAGGTAGTGCAGCCCCTCCTCGTTGTCGACGGGGCCGAGGAAGGTCTTCAGCAGGCCGGAGAAGTTCTGCGGTTCCGTCCAGGAGCCGGGCTGGCCGGTGTCGGGGTCCTTGATGTCGGCAAGGCCGTTGACGGGCGGGTGGCCGTGCTTCTCCTCGTAGGCCTCGAGCAGGTGGTCGGCCCGGTAGCGCTTGTGCGTGTGCAGCGACTCGACGAGAGGGTCGGTGAAGACCTCGACGTGGCCAGAGGCCTCCCAGACGGCCTTCGGCAGGATGACGGCGGAGTCGAGGCCGACGACATCGTCACGACCCTGCACCATGGTCTGCCACCACTGGCGTTTGATGTTCTCCTTGAGCGCGACACCGAGCGGCCCGTAGTCCCATGCCGACCTCGAGCCACCGTAGATCTCCCCCGACTGGAAGACGAACCCGCGGCGCTTGGCGAGGTTGATGACGGAATCGAGGGAACTTGCCACAGGGTAACTCCAAAGGTCAGCCGCGCTGGATGAGCGGTCGAATAGCTGGAGCAAGCCTAGCGGCGCGTCGAGAGGCCTCCGACCGCCTCCACGGCCTCGGCGACGCGCTGCACCACCACGGCGACCTCGTCGAGCGTCGTCGATTCGGAGAGGGTGAAGCGCACAGCTGTCTGGGCGACGTCGGCCGGGATGCCCATTGCGGTGAGCACGTGCGACGGCTCATCGCTACCCGCCGCGCACGCGGAGCCACTCGAGCACGTGATGCCATGCCTCTCGAGCTCGAGCAGGACGGCCTCCCCGCTCGTTCCGGGGAAGGCGAAGGATGCGTGGTTGGCGAGACGGTGCTCGCGTGACCCGGTGAGCACGGCTCCCGGTACCGCGGCCAGCACGCCGTCGATGAGGGCGTCGCGCACGGCGGCGTCGTGCCCACGGGGTGCCAGCTCGAGGGCCTTCGCGAGGCCGACGAGAGCCGCGACGTTCTCTGTGCCGGATCGGCGTCCACGCTCCTGCCCGCCGCCGTGCAGCAGCGGCTCCAGCGGGATACCCGCCCTGAGCACGAGCAGCCCGACTCCTTTCGGGGCTCCGAGCTTGTGCCCCGCGACCGTGATCGCGTCAGCGCCGAGATCCGCCAGCGTGACCGGGAGCCAGCCCGTCGACTGCACGGCGTCTGTGTGGAAGGGCACGCCGGCATCCTTCGCGATTGCTGCAAGCGACGCGATGGGCTGCACGACGCCAACCTCGTTGTTGGCGTGCTGGATGCTGACGAGCGCCGTATCGGGGCGAATCGCGGCAGCGAGATCGGACGCCGCAACCAGCCCGTCGGAGTCGACCGGGAGCACGGTGAGCGAGGCGCCGTGGTGCCGCACCAGGTAGTCGCAGCTTTCGAGCACGGCCTCGTGCTCGATCGCGCTGGTGATGATGTGACGCCCCCGAGTCGAGGCCAGCACGATGCCCTTGACCGCGAGGTTGTCGGACTCCGTGCCGCCGGAGGTCACGATGAGCTCGGCTGGCCGGGCTCCGAGGAGCGCTGCAAGGCCGGCGCGGGCGGCGGCGAGGGCTCGCGCCGCGCTCTCGCCGACCTCGTGGTGCGAGGAGGGGTTGCCGTACTCCCCGACGAGGTACGGCCACATCGCCTCGAGCACCTCCCGGCGAACGGGGGTGGATGCCGCGTGGTCGAGGTAGATCACCGAACCTGAACGTCCAGTCCGAGGTCGAGGGCCCGCACGCTGTGGGTCAGCGCGCCGACCGAGATGATGTCGACGCCGGTCGAGGCGATGTCGGCGACGGTCTCGAGGGAGACTCCCCCGCTCGCCTCGACCACGGCACGGCCGGCGACGATCGCCACCCCCTGCCGCAGCTCGTCGACGGAGAAGTTGTCGAGCATGATGACGTCGACGCCGCCAGCGAGCACCGGCTCGATCTGGTCGAGCCGGTCGACCTCGACCTCGAGGCGCATGGTGTGCCCGAGCTGGCTGCGGGCAGCACGGATGACGTCGGTCACCGACTGCCCGGCTGCCGTCAGCACCGCCAGGTGGTTGTCTTTGGCAAGTACGGCGTCCGACAGCGAGTAGCGGTGGTTGAAGCCGCCACCCGATCGCACGGCATGGCGCTCGATCGCGCGAAGGCCGGGCGTCGTCTTGCGGGTGTCGACGATGCGGGCCTCGCCGGCGAGGGCGACATACTGCGCCGTGAGGGTCGCGATTCCCGACATGCGCTGCACGAGGTTGAGCGCGATGCGCTCTGCGCGCAGCACGCCGCGGGCGTTGCCGGAGATGACCGCGAGCACGTCGCCGGCAGCGAAGCGCTCGCCATCCTCGATCTGCAGCTCGACGGAGATCGACGGGTCGACGGCTGCGAAGGTCGCCACCAGCACCGCCCCGCCGCTGAATACACCCGGCTCGCGCGCGTTGAACTCAGCAGTGGCCACGGCGGTGGCAGGAACGAAGAGCTCAGACGTGACGTCGCCCCACGGCGCGTCCTCCTCGAGAGCAGCGAAGACGATCGTCTCGATAGCGGTGTCAGTCAACACGGGCGACGACCTTTCGCATCCACGACAGGTGTCGTTTGAACGCCGGCGATGTCTCGGGGAAGTCGTCGCGGTAGTGGGCGCCGCGCGACTCCTCCCGCGCGAGGGCGGCAGAGACCACGAGCCGGGCGAGGTCGAGCAGGTTGCCGTCCTCCCGGGCGGCGACGCTGTCGTCGACCGACGTCCAGCCAGCCAGAATGCCGGCAGCCTCGGCCAGGGCGTCGGCGTTGCGATAGAGCCCTGCCGTGTGCCACATGAGCTGCTGGAGCTCGGCCCGGTCGACGACCGTCTGCATCGGCGAGGCCTCCGGTGCGATGTCGGCCGACACCTCGACCTCGAGATCGATCCACGGCTCGTCGAGCGCCACCGCTGCCCGCCAGGCGAAGACGAGCGACTCGAGCAGGCTGTTGGACGCGAGGCGGTTGGCTCCGTGCACTCCCGTGCACGAGACCTCGCCGATCGCGAGAAGTCCGCGCAGGGTGGTGCGGCCGTCGTCGTCGGTGCGCACGCCTCCCATCCAGTAGTGCGCCGCTGGCGTCACCGGAATCGGCTCCGTGCCCCAGGCGAAGCCGTGCTCCTCGACCACCTTCGTGATTCCGGGGAACCGGTCGGCGAGGAACGCGGTGCCGAGTGCGGTCGCGTCGAGCAGCACGGGAGCGCCGCCCTGCTTGGCCATCTGCGAGGCGATTCCGCGGGCGACAACGTCGCGGGGGGCAAGCTCTCCGTCGGGATGCACATCGAACATGAATCGACGCCCGCCGGCATCCAGCAGCACGGCCCCCTCGCCGCGCACAGCCTCGGAGACGAGCGGGTTGCCCGGCACCGCGAGCGAGTTCGGGTGAAACTGGGAGACCTCCACGTCGCTCACCGCCGCGCCGGCGCGCAGGGCCGCTGCGACGCCGTCGCCCGTCGTCACCGTCGGGTTGGTGGTGTGCTGGTAGAGCTGGCCTGCCCCGCCGCTGGCGAGGATGACGAAGTCGGCATCGACGCGGCGCTCTGTTCCGTCGGCGAGCAGCAGGTCGACACCGGTTACCCGGTCGTCGGCCACGACGAGGTCGACCATGAACGTGTGCTCGTGCACCTCGACAGCAACATCGCGAACGGCGTCGACGAGGGCGAGCTCGACGACGAGTCCGGTGGCGTCTCCGCCAGCGTGGATGACGCGACGGTGGCTGTGCGCCGCCTCGTGACCCCGCGCGAGCTCCGTGCCCTCCCGGTCGAAGGCGACGCCGAGGTCGATGAGGTCGCGGATGCGCTGCGGCCCCTCCGCACACAGGATCTCTACTGCGTGGCGGTCGTTCAGCCCTGCGCCGGCCTTGAGCGTGTCATCGACGTGCGACGCGACAGAGTCGTCGGGGAACATCGCGACGGCTATGCCGCCCTGGGCGTACTTGGTGTTGCTCTCCGACAGCTCTGCCTTCGTGACGAGCGTCACGGTGTGGCGCTGCGACGCCTTGAGGGCGGCGATCAGACCGGCGATGCCGGTGCCGACGACGACGACGTGCGCCATCAGGCGGCCGCTACCGGTGGCTTGGCGGCGAGCATGCGCTCGAGGGCAACGCGGGCGTGCCCCTTGACGTCGTCCGACACGGTGATCTGGTTGAGCACCTCACCGCGCACGAGCCCCTCGAGCACCCACGCGAGGTATCCGGGGTGGATGCGGTACATCGTCGAGCATGGGCACACCACGTCGTCGAGGCAGAAGATCGTATGCTGCGGGAACTCGGCGGCCAGGCGGTTGACCATGTTGACCTCCGTGCCGATCGCGAACGTGGTCGGCTCCGTCGCACCGGCCACTGCCTTGCGGATGTAGTCGGTCGATCCGGCCTCGTCAGCGGCGTCGACGACCTCCATCGGGCACTCCGGGTGCACGACGACGCGCACCCCGGGGAACTCGGCGCGGGCGCGATCGATCTGTGCGACCGTGAAGCGCTTGTGCACGCTGCAGAAGCCATGCCACAGCACCACCCGTGCGTCCGCGATCTGCTGGGCGGTGTTGCCGCCGAGCGGCTTGCGCGGGTTCCACATCGGCATGAGCTCGACCGGGATGCCCATGGCCTTCGCCGTGTTGCGCCCGAGGTGCTGGTCGGGGAAGAACAGCACGCGCTGGCCCCGCTCGAGGGCCCACTCCATGACGGTCGCGGCATTCGAGGAGGTGCAGACGATGCCGCCGTGCTCCCCGCAGAATCCCTTGAGGGCAGCGGAGCTGTTCATGTAGGTGACCGGGATGATGGGCACACGGCCATCGGCATCCGGTTCTGTTCCGTAGATTGCCTCGAGCTCTGCCCACGCGGCCGTCACCGAGTCGATGTCTGCCATGTCGGCCATCGAGCAGCCGGCCGCAAGGTTCGGCAGGATAACCGCCTGGTTCTCCTGCGCGAGGATGTCGGCGGTCTCTGCCATGAAGTGCACACCGCAGAACACGATCGCCTCGGCGTTCGGCACGGTCTGCGCGGCGTTGGCGAGCTGGAACGAGTCGCCGAGGAAGTCGGCGTGCTGCACGACCTTGTCGCGCTGGTAGAAGTGCCCGAGGATGACGACGCGCTCCCCGAGGGTCTCTTTCGCGGCGCGGATGCGGTCGTGCAGCTCGTCGTTGGACGCCTGCTGGTACTCGAGCGGCAGCACCCCCTGCCGCGGCGCGCCGACGGGGATGATGTCGCCCATCGACGCCCCAGGTCCGTACCCGGGCAGCGGCTGCGCATCGAACACCCATGGCCCCTCGGCGAGCTCTGTCGTGCACACACCGCCGTTGGTGATGCCCGACACGATCTCTTTGATCGTCGTGTCGACGGATGGTGACATGGTCATGCCTCAATTCTGGTGGTGAGCGGGCCGTTGTCTGTCATGGCAGCGGTGGAGTCGTAGCGGTACAGGCGTGGAGGGCGGTGACGTGCACCGGTCAGGCGCTCCCCCGTGTCGATGAGGCTCTTCTCGAGCTGACGGCGAAAGTTCGCCGGATCGACAGGCTTCTGCAGGACGGCCTCGTAGACCTCGCGTAGCTCGGCAAGGGTGAAGGTCGGCCCGAGGAAGGCGTGGGCGATCTGGCTGTACTCGAGCTTGTTGCGCAGTCGCCAGAGGGCGTAGTCGACGATGCGGTTGTGGTCGAAGGCGAGCTCTGGCAGCTCGTCTGCCGGAAACCACTGTACGTTCTCACCCTCGGCAGCCAGCGCCGCCTCGTCGGACCGCACGAGAGCCCAGTAGACGACGGAGACGACCCGTTGGCCCGGGGAGCGGTCGACGTCGCCGAAGCAGTAGAGCTGTTCGAGGTATGTGCTGCGCAGGCCCGTCGTCTCGAGCAGGTTGCGGCCCGCTGCGGCCTCGAGCGCCTCGCTCGCCTCGACCGGGCCGCCTGGCAGCGCCCATTGTCCGCCGAACGGTTCACGGATACGGCGCACGAGCGGTATGCGCAGCCCCTCTGCTCCGAGCGCGAAGATGACGGTGGATACGGCGAGTGCCGTGCCGTCCAACGCCTGGCTCATGGGAATCCGATCAGTAAAGGTCATTGTGACCTTTACTGATTCTAGCCCCTGCCCCCGCACGTTTGTCGAATCGCACCTGTCGCCCCTTCGAAGATTCAGGACTCGCGGTCGCGAACACGGCGTTAGTGCGTCTCAGGGCGCGTGGCGACGCGATTCCCCTGAATCTTCGAAACCAGGCTCGTCGCGCAGCTCCCACGGCAGGTCGGGATCGAGAATCACCGGTTCAGACGGTGGGCTGTCGAAGCCCGTGCGGATGCCGGGGTCGAATGCGCCGAGTCGGCTTCGGCTGCGCAGGATGGACGACAGTCGATCCTGCGTGGCGCGATCACCGCCGTAGAAGAGGCGGCGGATCTTCCCCATCAGGCTCACGACGTCGGCGCGTCAACCGCGCCGCCGAAGCGGCGGTTGCGACTGCTGTAGAGCTCGATCGCGCGCCACAGATCCTCGCGCGAGAAGTCGGGCCAGAGCGTGTCAAGGAACACCATCTCTGCATATGCGCTCTGCCAGAGCATGAAGTTGCTCGTGCGCTGCTCGCCAGAGCTGCGCACGAAGAGGTCGACGTCGGGCAGGTCGCCGGCGTAGAGGTGCTTCTGGATCGACTTCTCTGTGATCGGCGAGCCGTCGGCTGCCATCGCGCGGACGGCATCCACGAGCTCCTGACGCCCGCCGTAGTTGACGCACATCGTGAGGGTCAGTGTGCTGTTGTGCGCCGTGAGCCGCTCGGCAAACTGCAGTTCGTCGATGACGGAGCGCCAGAGGCGCGGCTTGCGGCCAGCCCAGCGCACCCGAACTCCCCAGTCGTTGAGCTGGTCGCGGCGGCGGTGCAGCACGTCGCGGTTGAATCCCATGAGGAAGCGCACCTCCTCCGGGCTGCGCTTCCAGTTCTCTGTAGAGAAGGCGTACACGCTCAGGTGCTTGACACCGGCCTGGATGGCGCCGGCCACCACATCCAGCAGCGCCGCCTCCCCTGCCTGGTGGCCCTGCGTTCGCGTCAGCCCCTGGCGGTTCGCCCAGCGGCCGTTGCCGTCCATGACGATCGCGACGTGCTTCGGCACCTCAGGGAAGGCTGGTGGGTAGAGGTTCGTCCAGTCGACGGGTTTGAAGTCGACCGCGTCGCGGTGCGTTTTGGGTGCGGGGCTCACGCCGGTGTCCGATCCACGTGCTGCAACGACCGGAGGGTGCGCTCGAGGTGGAACTGGGCGTAGGCGGCGACGATGCCGCTCGCCTGGGCCTGGTGGCGCTCGTCTGCGGCCTCGGCGACATCCCAATCCCCGCTGAGCAGGGAGCCGAGCAGGTCGATGGTGGCCGGGTCGAGGCGCGGCGAGCCCGGAGGCGCCACATGATCGGCGACCATTCCGCCGAGCTGCGCGACGAAGACCGTGTGCGGCCCGGCGACACCGGTCACAGCGCACGCTCCGAAGCTCGGGGCCCAGCCGGCGATCGAGAGGGCACGAAGGAGGTAGGAGTCGAGGGTGAGCGAGACGGGGTGCTCCGCGCGGGAGAGGGAGCGGAGGGCGCCGACCAGCAGGAGGTACTGCTGGAGGCTGCCGTCGTCATCCGTGATCTTGTCGGCGGTCTCGACCATGACGCTCGCCGCCGTGTACGCGCCGTAGTCGCTCGTGATGTCGGCGCCGTAGCTGCCCAGGGACTCGGCCTGGGTCACGATGTCGAGACTGCGACCCACGTAGCACTGCACGTCGACGACCATGAACGGCTCGAGCCGGGCGCCGAACTTGGAGGCCGTGCGGCGAACGCCCTTCGCGACAGCGCGGATCTTGCCGTGGCTGCGCGAGAGCATCGTGACGATGCGGTCTGCCTCACCCAGCTTGTGGGTGCGCAGCACAACGGCTTCGTCACGGTAGGTCGGCACTCACCCATTATCGGTGGTGCCTCTGGCTCAGGCCCGTGGACGCCCCGTGAACTCGTCCATGCTCGAGTAGACCCGAAACACCTTTCCGGCCAGGAAGTCCCACGCTCGAAGCGGCAGTAGGCCGCGGAACACCTTCGAGACCCCCACCATGGCCGGCATCATCAGCAGTGGCGTACCGCGCTTCATCGCCGTCCAGACACGCGCGACCACAGCATCCGGCTTCATCAGCGGCGTGAGGCGTGGACCCCGCGCACCCGCGAACATGCCGGTCGAAATGTAGCTGGGGCACACCGTGACGACCGCGACGCGCGTGGATGCGAGCTCTAGTCGCAGCGAATCGCTCCACCCGACCATCGCCCACTTGCTCGCTGCGTAGACGCTCATTCGTGGGTTCGAGATGAGACCGGCGGCCGAGGCGATGTTGACGATTCGCGACTCCCCCGAACTCGCGAGCATGCCGGGCAGGAACTCTCGCGTCACGTGCATCGGCGCGAGCGCGTTGATGCGCATGGTGAGCTCGATGTCTGCATCGTGATCGTGCTCGACGAACAGCTTGCCTCGCACTATGCCGGCGTTGTTGATGAGCACGACCGGGTCGCCGACCTCCGCTCGCACGAGTGCGGCGACCCGCACGATGTCTGCGGCGTCGGCAAGGTCGACCACGTACGGCCGGGCGCTAGCGCCGAGTTCGGCTGCCGTCTCGGCCAGCAGTTCTGCGTTGACGTCCCACAGCACGACGGTTGCGCCCTCGGCGGCCGCGAGTCGCGCATACAGGCGCCCCATGCCCATGGCGGCACCGGTGACGAGGACGATGGATCCGGCAACGGTGCGCATGATCAGAGAATACGACCGCTATCGTCTCTGTGTGAACACGATGGCGGTCGAGCAGTTCGAGGCAGTTCGACCACGTCTGTTCGGCATCGCCTACCGCATGCTCGGGTCGGCCAGCGAGGCAGAGGACATCGTGCAAGACACGTGGCTGCGCTGGCACACCGTGGAGGATGCCGTCGACAACCCGGCCGCCTACCTCGCCACCATCACCACGCGGCTCGCACTCACCGCACTGGACTCGGCGCGCGCACGCCGCGAGACCTACATCGGCCCGTGGCTGCCGGAGCCGGTGGACACCTCCTCCGACCCGCTTCTCGGGGCGGAGAGCGCCGAGGCCCTGTCGCTCGGTGTTCTGCTGCTGCTCGAACGATTGACGCCCGCTGAGCGCGCGGCCTACGTGCTGCGCGAGGCATTCGGCTACAGCTTCCGTGACATCGCCGAGGTGCTGCAGATCACAGAGCCCAACGCGAGACAGCTCGCCAGCAGGGCGAGAACCGCCATCGACGAGGACCGCGCGCGGCCGGTGAGCGACGAGGACCGCGACCGCCTCCTCACAGCATTCATCGCCGCCGCCCAGGCGGGAGACATCGCCGGCCTCGAACTCGTGCTCGCCGCGGATGCCCGCACCCTTTCCGACGGAGGAGGAGTCGTCTCCGCGGCGCGCAAGCCGGTCATCGGCCGGGAGCGCGTCGCGCAGTTCCTGCTTGGCGTGCTCGAGAAGTTCGCGTCGGACCTCGTGCCGGTGGCGGTTACTGCCAATGGCGAGCTGGCTTTCGTCGGGCTGCGAGACGGCGTCCCAATCGCGCTCTGGACGGTCGAGATCGGCTCGACCGGCGTCGAGAACGTCTACATCGTGCTGAATCCGCAGAAACTGTCACAATTCGGGGGCCTGCTCGGTCATAGCTCGTGAAACCCCACGAAAGGACATCATGAGCACCATCCTCGTCACCGGCGGTACCGGTGGACTCGGCCGACCGACCGTCGCGCGCCTACGGGCAGAGGGCCACGACGTCCGCGTTCTCAGTAGGCGTGCCGGCGACGGCCGCGTCGTCGGCGACCTCGCCACCGGCAGCGGCCTCGCCGCAGCACTCGAGGGCGTCGACGTCGTGCTGCACCTCGCCACCAATCGCCGCAAGGACGCACCGGGCACCGCGAGGCTGCTCGAGGCCTCAGGGCGGGTCAGCCACTTCGTCTTCATCTCCATCGTCGGCGTGGAGAAGATCCCCTACTTCTACTACCGCGACAAGGTGGTGTGCGAGGGCCTCATCGAGGCGTCGGGGGTGCCGTTCACCATCCTGCGGGCCACCCAGTTCCACGACTTCGTCGGCGCGTTCCTCCTCTGGCAGCGCCGCCTGGCTGTCGTGCTGTCGTTCGATGCCCCGGTGCAGACCATCGCCGTGGAGGAGGTTGCCGACCGGCTCGTCGAGCTCGCATCCGCTGCACCCGCGGGTCGGGTCGACGACATCGGCGGACCGCAGCTCACGACCATGCGCGAGCTCGTCGACACCTGGCAGGGCGCTGCGGGCACGCGCAAGCCGGTCTGGACGCTTCGGCTGCCCGGCGCGGCCTTCGCCGGCTTTCGGGCGGGTCACCACACCACGGGCCTGCCGGGATACGGCACGGGCACGTTCGCAGAGTACGCCGCGACGGCGGCCACCCGATGAGGCTCGCAATTCGCATCGGCCTTGTCACCCTTGCCGCCATCCAGTGGATCACCGGCCTGTGGATGCAGTTCCTGCCAGAGAGCTTCTACCGCGACTTTCCGACCGTCAGCCTCACTCCCCCGTTCAGCGAGCACCTCGTTCGCGACTTCGGCGGTGCATCCATCGGACTCGCGGTCGTCGTCACCGCGGCTGCCATCTGGATGGATGCCCGGCTCACGGTCGTCGCCCTGGTCGCCTACCTCGCCTACGCGATCCCGCACCTCGTCTTTCACCTTGGCCACCTGCACGACGCGACGGCCGCCGACACCGCGTTCATCCTCGTCTCGCTCGGTGGCTCTGTCGCTCTCCCCTCGGTGGTGCTCGCACTCGCGGTGATCGAGGCACGACGACGCCGTGCTAAGAATGGGGCGTGACTGAGGGCGTCTTCTCCATCCCGCTGTGGATCGATCTGCTGGCTGTCGGCATCGGCAGCATGCAGGGGGCTGCCTTCGCCGCCCAGTTCCGCGACCGTCGACTCGACCTGCTCGGGGTCGCCGTTATCGGCATCGCCGTCGGCTTCGGCGGCGGACTCATTCGCGACATCCTGCTCAACCAGGTTCCACTCGCACTGCAGAGCAACTGGTATCTGCCGGTCGCAACAGGAGCGGCACTCGTCGGAATGCTGCTGCAGCGCCTCGTTCACCGGCTGGGCGTCACCATCAACGTGCTGGATGCCGTCACGATCGGCATGTTCTGCGCCATCGGCACCACGAAGGCGCTCGCTCTCGGGCTGCCGATCGTGCCGGCGATCTTCGTCGGCTCTGTCGCTGCCGTCGGCGGATCGGTGCTGCGGGACCTCCTGCTCAACCTGCCGATCGCGATCATGCAGGTGGGCTCGCTCTATGCCGTCGCCGCCATCGCCGGAGCCTCGACCCTCGTCATTCTCGACTCGCTCGGGGTCGAGGTGTTCCTCGCGGGTGTCGTCTGCGTCGTGGTGACCTTCGGGGTGCGCGTGCTCGCGGTCGCATTCCACTGGACGCTGCCAGAGCAGCGCACGCTGAGTCGCAGCGACATCCGCTGGACGCGCCGCTCGACCGGCGACCCAACCTCCTAGGAGGTTTCGGAGATTCAGGACTGGCGCGTTGTGCGCGCGCGTTCGAGCGCTCGCAGGGGTATGCGAGTGGCTCGAGTCCTGAATCTCCGAAGGGGGTGGGCCGCAGAGCAGTCGGGCGCCTACGCCTCGACGAGCTCCCGGTCGCCGACCTCCGTGCGAACCGCACGGTTGACGGCGGAGACAACAGCCTTCAGGGATGCCGTGGAGATGTCGACGTCGATGCCGACGCCCCACAGGCGCTTGTCGCCGACCTGCAGCTCGACATAGGCCGCGGCAAGGGCGTCACCAGAGGCAGACAGCGCGTGCTCGACGTAGTCGTACAACCGGATCTCGTGGCCCTGCTTCGCCATGATGCCAATGAAGGCGTCGATGGGCCCGCTGCCGACGCCCATGGCCTGCACGTCGTCGTCGCCGACGCGCAAGTGGATGTCGAGTGAGGTCGACCCGTGCAGGTCGCTCTCTGTTCGGGTGGAGTGCAGTTCGTAGCGCCCCCACTTGGCCTCGGGGTTCTCGGTCGGCGCCGGCAGGTACTCGTCCTGGAATACGTGCCAGATCTGCTCGCTCGTGACCTCGCCGCCCTCCGCGTCGGTCTTGGCCTGCACGACACCGCTGAACTCGATCTGCAGCTTGCGCGGCAGGTCGAGGGAGTGGTCGCTCTTGAGCAGGTAGGCGACCCCGCCCTTGCCCGACTGCGAGTTGACGCGGATGACCGCCTCGTAGCTGCGGCCGAGGTCTTTCGGGTCAACAGGCAGGTATGGCACACCCCAGACGAGGTCGTTGACCGTCACGCCCTTCTCGAGCGCCTCAGCCTCCATGGCCTCGAAGCCCTTCTTGATCGCGTCCTGGTGGGAGCCGCTGAAGGCGGTGTACACGAGGTCTCCGGCCCATGGGCTGCGCTCCGGCACGGGCAGCTGGTTGCAGTACTCCGCGGTGCGCTTGACCTCGTCGAGGTCGCTGAAGTCGATCATCGGGTCGATCCCCTGCGTGAACAGGTTGATTCCGAGCGCGACCAAGTCGACGTTGCCGGTGCGCTCGCCGTTGCCGAACAGGCATCCCTCGATGCGGTCGGCGCCGGCCATGTAGCCCAGCTCGGCGGCCGCAATCGCCGTGCCGCGGTCGTTGTGCGGGTGCAGCGACAGGATGATGCTGTCGCGCCTCGCGAAGTTGCGCGACATCCACTCGATCGAGTCGGCGTAGACATTCGGCGTCGCCATCTCGACGGTGGCGGGCAGGTTGATGATGACGGGGCGCTCCGGCGTGCCCCCGAGTGCGTCGACGACCTGGTTGCAGATGTCGACGGCGAACTCGAGCTCTGTGCCGGTGTAGCTCTCTGGCGAGTACTCGTAGTGCACGTCGACCTCTGGCACGGTGGCCTCTGCGGCCTTGCACAGGCGTGCGCCCTCAAGGGCGATGTCGACGATTCCCTGCTTGTCGGTGCGGAACACGACGTCGCGCTGCAGGATGCTCGTGGAGTTGTAGAGGTGCACGATCGCACGCCTTGCGCCGGCGATCGACTCGTAGGTGCGGTTGATCAAGGTCTCGCGCGCCTGGGTCAGCACCTGGATCGTCACGTCCTCAGGAATGAGGTCTTCCTCGATGAGCGAGCGAACGAAGTCGAAGTCTGTCTGGCTGGCCGAGGGAAACCCGACCTCGATCTCCTTGTAGCCCATCTTCACGAGCAGGTCGAACATGATGCGCTTGCGCTCTGGGCTCATCGGGTCGATGAGCGCCTGGTTTCCGTCGCGCAGGTCGACGGCACACCAGCGGGGTGCCTCGGTGATGCGCTTCGACGGCCAGGTGCGGTCGGGCAGGTCGACGACGATCTGCTCGTGGAACGGCTTGTACTTGTGGATCGGCATGCCCGAGGGGGCTTGGAAGTTCTTCATGGGGTCCTTCTCTTCGACTGGTCAGTTAGTCGGGCCAACGACAAACTCCGCGACGAGGGAGGCCTCTGGTTAGGACTCGTCGCGGCAGCTAAGAAGGAGCAGGCCGTACAGCACGATTTCAGGCTAGCACTACCCGACGCGTTCGGGGGCAACTGTTGCGTCGTACACGAATGGATGCGGCGGCCCCGTCTCCGGGGCCACCATCCACTATTCGACGGCGAGCGCTGCAACCGGTGCGACGCGCGTCGCGCGGCGCGACGGGCCGACGGATGCCGTGACGGTGAGGAGACCCGCCAGCACGACAACCCCGGCGATGAAGGGGATCGGCATGCCCGGCGGCACGATCCCCGGGCTTCCGTTGATACTGCCGAGCAGCGACTGGGCTCCGGCCCAGCCGTAGAAGGAGCCGAGGGCAAGCCCCACGACGACGGATGCGAGGGTGAGCTGGGCGCTCTCCGCCACGATCATCGATCGCACCTGCCGGCCCGTGAATCCGAGCGCGCGCAGCAGGCCGAGCTCCCTCGTGCGCTGCATGACGCTCAACGAGAGGTTGTTCACCATGCCGACCGCGGCGATGAGCGCGCTGAACCCGACGAGCACGGAGAAGATGATCACCGTGATCAGGAGGGTCGTGTCGATGCCCGCGTAGTAGTCGGGATTGTTCGCCTGCGCGATCGCCAGCAGGTTCTGATAGCTCTGCAGGGCAACGGCGAACATCGTGACGAGCGTCACGCCGATGACGAGGCCGATCGTCGTGCGCGATGATCGCTCTGGATACCGCATCGCATTCTCCGCTGCGAGGCGCGCGGGCGCGCTGCGGCCGAGCGCACGGCCGACAAGGCGAAGCACGGGTGGCATCACCAGGTGCGCACCCATGACAAGGCCGGTGAACGAGAGCACTCCCCCGACGATGCCGATGAGAACGGCCCCGGGGTGCAGGAGGCCGAGCAGCATCGACAGCACGAGCACCCCACCGCCGACAGCGAAGAGAGCGATGGCCGCGCCGCTGCGACCACGAGAGGCGATGGACTCCTCTCGGCTGCTCTCTGTCGCCGCCCCGGTGGCCTGCATCGGTGTGACAACGAGAACGCGGCGGGAGCCGATCCAGGAGGCGAGCCAGGTCGTCAGTGCCACGGCCACGATCGGCAGGAAGAGCGACGGGGAGTAGAACATGAACCCGATATCGGGAACAACGCCGAGGCCGACGGTGATCGCAACGGCGGCGGAGGTCACGAGACTGCCGACGACGGCACCTGCCAGGGCACCGACGATGCCGACCACGAGGCCTTCCCGTGCCAACGCACGACGCTGCGCTGCCGCCGTTGAGCCGATCAGCCGCATCAAGGCGATGGTTCTCGTGCGTCCGGCGATGATCGTGGCGAAGGTGTTCGCGGTAACCACAGCGCCGACGTAGATCGCGATGACGATGAAGACGTAGGCGAGAAACCCGAGGAAGAAGACGACGGTGTCGCTCTGGCCGGTCACGGAATCGGCGAGGATGATCTGGGTCAGCACGGTGAAGAACTC
>NZ_JBXMIS010000041.1:0-3234 GCF_057073975.1 Conyzicola sp.
CCCCCCCCCCCCCCCCCCCCCCCCCCCCCCCCCCGAGGTCGTAGCTGGAGCTGCGGCGAGAAACGGGCTAGCGGCCGCGCTTCTCCTGTGCTCGACGCTGCGCGCGGTTCTGCGGTGCTGCCGCGGCATCCGGGTTCGTCTTCTGGCCGAATGCGCCGACACCAGAGCCACCGGCGGCTGCCGGAGCGCCACCCTGCAGCGGAGGAGCCGCTGCAGCCGCAGCCTGCTGCGCGCGGGCCGTTGCGGCCTGCTCGAGCTGGCCGCGCTGGTTGCGTACCTCGACGCCGCCAGAGGCATCCTCTGAGGGAGCGGAGTAGCTGAGCGCGTTGGCCGGAGCCTGCGGCTGGGCGAGCCCACGGGCGGCCACGTTGGCGCCGTTCGTGACCTCGACCTCGAGGTTGAAGAGGAACCCGACCGTCTCCTCGCGGATCGAGCCCATCATCTGCTGGTAGAGGGCGAAGCCCTCGCGCTGGTACTCGACGAGCGGGTCGCGCTGCGCCATCGCGCGCAGGCCGATGCCGTCTTTCAGGTAGTCCATCTCATAGAGGTGGTCGCGCCAGCGGCGGTCGACGACGCTCAGCACGACGCGGCGCTCGAGCTCGCGCATGGCCTGCTCGCCGAGCGAGGCCTCGCGCGCCTGGTAGGCGACGCGGGCATCCGAGAGGATCTCCTCGCGCAGGAACTTGTCGGTCACGCGGCCGCGGCTGCCCGCCTCGGTCAGCACCTCGTCGACCGTGATCGAGATCGGGTAGATCGTCTTGAGCTCGCTCCACAGGGCGTCGAAGTCCCAGTCGTCGCTGTGGCCCTCTGCGGTGTGCACGTCGACGATCTCGGTGATGACATCGGTGAGGAACTTGGCGACCCGGTCTTGCAGGTCGTCACCCTCGAGGATGTGGCGGCGGTCGCTGTAGATCGCCTCGCGCTGGCGGTTGAGCACGTCGTCGTACTTGAGCACGTTCTTGCGGATCTCGGCGTTGCGCGCCTCGACCTGCGCCTGCGCGCTGCGGATGGCACGGGAGACCGTCTTCGACTCGATCGCGAGGTCGTCGGGCGAGCGGCCCATGAGGGCCTCGGCTGCGCCGCTGTTGAACAGGCGCATGAGGTCGTCTTGCAGCGAGAGGTAGAAGCGGCTCTCGCCCGGGTCGCCCTGGCGGCCGGAGCGACCGCGCAGCTGGTTGTCGATGCGGCGCGACTCGTGGCGCTCGGTGCCGAGCACATAGAGCCCGCCGACGTCGGTGACCTTCTTGGCCTCCTGCTCGACCTCTGCCTTGACCTGCTCGTAAACCTTGTCCCACGCGGCCTCGTACTCCTCCGGAGTCTCGACCGGGCTGAGGCCCTGGTTGTTGAGGGTGGAGGTCGCAAGGAACTCGGCGTTGCCGCCGAGCATGACGTCGGTGCCACGGCCGGCCATGTTGGTGGCGACGGTGACGGCGCCGAGGCGACCGGCCTGGGCGACGATCGCCGCCTCCCGCGCGTGGTTCTTCGCGTTGAGCACCTCGTGCTTCACGCCGCGGCGCGCGAGCATCTTCGAGAGCAGCTCGCTCTTCTCGACGCTCGTGGTTCCCACGAGAACCGGCTGGCCGGTCGCGTGGCGACGCACGACGTCTTCGACGACCTGCTCGAACCTCGACTTCTCGCTCTTGTAGATGAGGTCGGGCTGGTCTTTGCGCAGCATGGGCTTGTTGGTCGGGATGGCGACAACACCGAGCTTGTAGGTCGCCATGAACTCGGCGGCCTCTGTCTCTGCCGTACCGGTCATGCCGCTGAGCTTCTTGTAGAGGCGGAAGTAGTTCTGCAGCGTGACCGTGGCGAGGGTCTGGTTCTCTGCCTTGACGGTCACGCCCTCCTTCGCCTCGATCGCCTGGTGGATGCCCTCGTTGTAGCGGCGGCCCATGAGGATGCGGCCGGTGTGCTCGTCGACGATCAGCACCTCGCCGTTCATGACGACGTAGTCCTTGTCCTTCTTGAACAGGGCCATCGCCTTGATCGAGTTGTTGAGGAAGGAGATGAGCGGGGTGTTGGCCGACTCGTAGAGGTTGTCGATGCCGAGGTAGTCCTCGACCTTCTCGATGCCTGGCTCGAGCACGCCGACGGTGCGCTTCTTCTCGTCGACCTCGTAGTCGACGCCGTCGATGAGCTTCGTCGCGAGGTTCGCGAACTCGGCGAACCAGCGGTTGGCCTCGCCAGAGGCCGGGCCGGAGATGATGAGCGGGGTGCGGGCCTCGTCGATGAGGATCGAGTCGACCTCGTCGACGATCGCGTAGTAGTGGCCGCGCTGCACCATGTCCTGTGCCTGCCAGGCCATGTTGTCGCGAAGGTAGTCGAAGCCGAACTCGTTGTTCGTGCCGTAGGTGATGTCGGCCGCGTACTGCTGGCGGCGCTCCTCCGGCGTCTGGCCGGAGAGGATGACGCCCGTGGTCATGCCGAGAGCGCGGAACACGCGGCCCATGAGCTCTGACTGGTAGCTCGCGAGGTAGTCGTTGACCGTGATGATGTGCACGCCGCGGCTGGCGATGGCGTTGAGGTAGGCGGGAAGCGTGGCGACAAGGGTCTTGCCCTCACCGGTCTTCATCTCGGAGATGTTGCCGAGGTGAAGGTTGGCCCCACCCATGACCTGCACGTCGAAGTGACGCATGCCGAGGGTGCGGCTTGCCGCCTCGCGAACGGCGGCGAACGCCTCTGGCAGCAGGTCATCCAGCGACTCGCCGGCGGCGTAGCGCTCGCGCAGCTCGACGGTCTCGTGACGAAGCTCGTCGTCGGAGAGCTGGCGGAAGTCGTCTTCGAGGTGGTTGACCGCCTCTGCATAGTTCTTCAGCCTGCGAAGAAGTCGCCCCTCACCTACACGGAGTGCGCGCTCGAGAACGTTGGCCACCTGAAACTCCACAACTGTCGACGGTCAGGGCACAGCCTCGTGACCCGATTGTTACCAGCGGTAATGCTACCAACGCTCGGGGTCACGAAACTGTGCACAGCCCTATCGGCGGGCACCCGCCTTTGCGCTCGCGGCGAACTCCGCGTCATCGTCCTGGTGCTCGTCGAGGCCGATGACGCCGTAGTCCCAGCCCTTGCGGCGGTAGACGACGCTCGGCCGGTGACTCTCACTGTCGATGAACAGGTAGAAGTCGTGACCGACGAGCTCCATGTTGTAGAGCGCGTCATCGACCGTCATCGGGGATGCCGCGAACACCTTCGTGCGGATGACGACGGGGCTGTAGACCTCGTCGTCATCATCCT
>NZ_JBXMIS010000042.1:0-15008 GCF_057073975.1 Conyzicola sp.
CCGCTCGTGATCGAGGGCAACTACAACAGCGGCGTCTTCCAGATGAAGCCGAGCCTCAGCGGGCTCAAGATCGGACTGCGGCCGACCTATGCCAAGGCCATGGGCTTCCCGGCCTGAGGCCTATCCGCCGAACTGCTGGCACCACCAGTTGCCGGCCGCCACATAGCCGGATCCCATGCTTGTGAATGAGGGGTTCAGCATGTTTGCCTTATGACCAGGTGAATTGAACCAAGCGTCGACCACCGCCTGCGCCGAGCCGTATCCATACGCGATGTTCTCGCCCCAGGTTCCCCAGCCCCCTGGGTAGCTCGAGTGCGTCATTGAATTGGTACCAGCCATCCGAGACGCGCAGGTTCGCGCTGTCGCGTTCAGCGATCCACTCGCAGATAGGGCGCCGACACCAGCAGCCGCACGATAGTTGTTCACATAGGTGAGTATCGACGAAACACTCACTGCTGCGGGCCAGGATGGGTTGGCAACCGCCGTCGCACCGCCACTACCACCACCACCTCGACGTGCCGCCTTTGCTGCTGCGGCGGCAGCGGCGGCAGCAGCAGCCGCTGCGGCAGCCGCGACGGCCGCGGCCTGAGATGCCTGCACCGTGGCGACCGAGGTCGTGAGTGTTGTGAGAGCGGTCGAGACCGAGCCGTGGCTCTGCCACGCGGAATCCAGTTCGGCGATGGCAGTCGCGGTGGCCTGGCGCGACGCGGCATCGGCGATCGGCGAGGCATCCAGCCCTGCCTTGGCCGCGGCTAGCGCCGTGGTCACGATGGTGGAGAACCGCTCGCGCGCTCCGAGGATCATCGCCCACTTGGCGTTATAGAGCGCTGCCAGCTCCGCGCTCGACGCATCGGCGGCCGGCTGCCGGTCGACGGAGGCTCCGACGGCCACGGCCGTCGACTCGAGTGCGAGCAGGTCGGCGGGGCTGAGCAGGGGCGAGGCACTGGCGGCCCACGCGGTCGCATCGTCGAAGAGCTGCTGTTCCATTGGCGCTATGGTCTCGAGCGCAGAGAGCCGGAGCTCCACGACCCTGGTCTCGAGTTCAGCGGCGGCGGCCACGTCGGCCCGATGCTGCTCGGCGGCGGCGGCTGCCTGGCTCGTGGTGACCGACGCCGTGGTCACACCGCCCACGACGAGCGCAACTGCGACGGCAACCGCGATCGTGCGAACACGATGGGCACGCACAAGCTCCACGATCTTCATAAAACTCCCCCAATTGTCAGGCTAGGCGCACATGGCCGCGCCCCGTAGACCCCCAAACGTGGGGACAAGCGCTATCGAACCCGCTCAGACGGATGCCAGCGGCGCCCATCACGGAAGTCGCGAAGGCGCGCCTCATAGGCGGCAATCGCGAGGGACTCGTGCGCGAGCACGGGCTCTGAGTCGGGATCGATGGTCGACAGCAGCGCCTTGGCGAGATGCGGGTTGGCCACGAGCAACGGGCCGATGAGCGAGGTTCCGATGAAGTTGCCACGACGTACGCCCTCGACCGCGGTCGAGCGGTTGCGGCCGATTCCCCGGTCTGCGGTGATGAAGCCCGCGAGCTCGGCTGGCGCAGCGAGCATGGAGAACTGCGACTTGTATCCGACGACCGGATGCGCGGCCCCGAGGTCTGGCAGCGTGCCGATGACCTTCCCGCTGTAGCGCTCGAACATGCTGATCGTCGACTCGACCTCGAAGACGCCGACACCCTCGACGTCATAGCCCATGTCGTCGTTGCGCAGCCGGGTGCCGAGCACCTCGACGGCGTTATGGGTGAACAAGAAGGACGTGCCGCCCTCGATGAGCGCGGCAATGCGGTCGCGATGCGGACGGAGGTGCTCAACAGCAGTGCGCTGGCCCTGCTCGGTGAGCGGACCGAGGTAGACGAGGTCGACGCGCCCGCTGGCGAAGGCCGGGGTGTCGGTCAGGCTCGTGCGTACGACACGCGCGTCAGGCCGTGACTGCGCGAGCAGCGTGATGTTGGCGGTGTCGCCGTGGAGGTTGGCAATTTCGGGGAAGAGCACCTCGATCGTCAGCGCCGACGTCATACGCGCTCCTCAAGCCGAGTTCGCAACCGGCGCTGCACAGGAGTGCCCGTGACGATCGCGTTGTGCACGCTGTGCAGGTTGAAGACGATGTCGATCCCGTCGAGGTCGACCAGGTCGGCTGCCGCCGTCTCCGACTCAACCACGACGATGCGAGATGGATCAACTCCCGCGATAGCGAGCCGCAGCGCCTGGTCGTGGCGGCGCACTCCCCCGACGACGATCTGGCTGATCGACGCGTCGGCGAGGTACTCGTAGTCGGCGTCGTACGTCCACGCGGTGTTCTCCACCTCGTTGAGGCGCTCTGTCGCCTCATCGACGTTGAGCACGATCGCCTTGCGACCGGGAAACGCCGTGACGTGCTCGAACGCCCGCGACACGGCAACGCCGACGAGGCCTTTGGTCAGGATGCGCACGACCGAGACAGCGCCGACGTTGTCGGTCTCGAAGCGTGTCGTCGGTGGCTCGAGGCTGTCGAACACCCGCGCAGTCGCGGCAGTGTCGTGGCCGACCAGGTGGAGCACTGTCGCGACGGCCGTCTGGTTGTAGACGTTGACGATGCTCTCGTTGATGAGGCGCACGTCGACGGCGGAGCCCGCGAGATCAAGACTCAGGGTGCTGGTCGCCGGGTCGACGGCCGTGGCGCGGTAGGAGGCAGCCGGGGAATGGAATCCGCACGAGCGGCACCGAACTGCACCGATGTGGTTGTACCGCCAGTAGTCCCAGTCGAGCAGGTGGTCGCACACCGGGCAGATCGCCACGTCGACGGCGGCACCCGACGGGCTCGATCCGTCGGCGTCGAGCCGGTCGACGCGGAAGTAGACCCGCGCACTCGATTCCGCTCCGAGCGAGGCAACGATGAGGTCGTCGGCATTGAGCACGAGCGTCGTGCGGTTGCCGAGCGCGGACGACAGGATCCATGCGATGTATGCAGGATGCGCGTTGCGTTTGATCGAGTCGCGCGTGAGGTTCATGCACACGAGGTAGTCGGGTTGCAGCCCCGGAAGCACGAGCTTGGCCGACCGCTCATCCATCTCGAGAACGCCGACATCGACCGTTGGCCGACCGGACCAGCTCACCGCCCCGATGAGCGTGGTCGCGATACCGGCGGCGAGGTTCGACCCCGTGCGGTTGCTCGCGACGCGCGCGCCCTGAAGCTGCAAGGCCTCGGTGAGCAGGTTCGACACGGTCGTCTTGCCGTTTGTTCCCGTCACGACGATCACGGTCGACGGATGCCTGATGGCCCCGATGATTCCCGGGTGGATCCTGCGCGCGACAAGTCCGGGCACATGGGTGCCCGCTCGGCCGAGCACCCGGAGGGCGATCGTCGCGAGCTTTCCTGCCCAGATGGCGAGCAGGACGCGCAGCACGCCCTGCCTACTCGAGGTAGTCGCGTAGGGACTGCGACCGCGAGGGGTGGCGCAGCTTGGCCATGGTCTTCGACTCGATCTGGCGGATGCGCTCGCGCGTCACGCCGAACGTGTCACCGATCTGGTCGAGGGTCTTCGGCATGCCGTCACCGAGGCCGAAGCGCATGCGGATCACGCCGGCCTCCCGCTCGCTGAGCGAGTCGAGCAGGCTCTCGAGCTGCTTCTGCAGCATCGTGAAGCCCACCGCGTCGGCGGGTACGACAGCCTCGGTGTCCTCGATGAGGTCACCGAACTCGCTGTCGCCATCCTCGCCGAGCGGGGTGTGGAGCGAGATGGGCTCTCGGCCGTACTTCTGCACCTCGACGACCTTCTCCGGAGTCATGTCGAGCTCGCGGCTCAGCTCCTCTGGCGTAGGTTCGCGACCGAGGTCCTGCAGCATCTGGCGCTGCACGCGGGCGAGCTTGTTGATGACCTCGACCATGTGCACCGGGATACGGATGGTGCGCGCCTGGTCGGCCATCGCGCGGGTGATGGCCTGGCGGATCCACCAGGTCGCATACGTCGAGAACTTGAAGCCCTTGGTGTAGTCGAACTTCTCGACGGCACGGATGAGGCCGAGGTTGCCCTCCTGGATGAGGTCGAGGAACTGCATACCGCGACCCGTGTAGCGCTTCGCCAGCGAGACGACGAGTCGGAGGTTCGCACCGAGCAGGTGGCTCTTGGCGCGGGCGCCGTCCTTGGCGACCCAGGTGAGCTCGCGCCCGAGCTGCGACCGCTTCTCCGTGTCGCTCATGCCAGAGAGCTTGTCTTCTGCGAAGAGCCCGGCCTCGATGCGCATGGCGAGCTCGACCTCCTCTGCTGCGTTGAGGAGGGCGACCTTTCCGATCTGCTTCAGGTAGTCCTTGACCGGGTCGGCCGTGGCGCCGGTGATGGCGCTGGAGTAGACGGGAACGTCGTCCTCGTCATCAACGAGCGAGAGCACGAGGGCGCCGGTCGGCAGCGCCTCATCCTTGCCCTCGGACTTCTCGTCGTCGTCGTCGCTGTCGTCGGCGGTCTCGTCTTTGGCCTCGTCGTCCTTGACGACGGTGTCGTCGGCGACGACGTCGTCGATGATCGCGTCATCGGCACCGACGACCGCAGCGACGACATCGTCGTCCTCGATCTCCTCGATGTCGACGGGAACGTCGTCCTCGTCGTCGCCAGACGTGGCTTTGGCCTTCGTGGCGGCCTTCGTCTTGGGGGCGGCCTTTGCAGCCGCCTTCTTCACGGGTGCCTTCTTTGCTGGAGCGACGGCGAGGTCGTCCTTGACCTCATCGACAGGACTCTCGAGCGTTGCGGTCTTTGATCGGGTTGCCATTTCAACACCTTTCAGGGGTTCAGGGCGGTGCATGACCTGTTCAGGGGCAGCACTAAGACCCTTGTCAAGTCCTGCGCCTGTTCACGACGAATCGAGAGCCAGAGCGCGAGAAGAAGACCGGGTCTTGCCTCAATTATTGCACGTTTTATCACGGCACCTCGCCACGGGGCACCAATGCCTCACTCAGTGGAAACTGCCGGGCCTCCTGCGCCAGGCCCTCACCAGTGCAACCCAAAGGGGGGCCACCTCTATTCCCTCTTCCTGATGCAGCTTGCGCCGTGTGAGCCGGCGGGCGCGCACCAGAAGCACGACACCGGTGCCAACCACCACGTACTGCACGAGGAAGGCGATCCGGAAGGAGTCGAAGGAGTACAGCTCGGCTGGCTCGCCGGATCCACCGTGTGCACGGTCGATCGCGTCGAGCACCACTCCGATGAGGAACATCATCACGAACGAGGCGGTGAATCCCCCGACGTTCACGATGCCGGTTGCCGACCCGAGGCTGCGCGTCGGGTTGAAGCTGCGGGCAAAGTCGAAGCCGATGAGTGAAGCCGGTCCTCCGAGCGCGACGATCACGAGAAAGGCAATGACAACGGCGAGCGGCGGATGCCCTGGCCACGCCAGCACGACGCCCCACGCGACAGCCATGGCGGCAACGATCACGAGCACGATGTTGCTGCGCCGATACGGATAGCGCGCAGACAGGATGCCGAGCACCGGCCCCGTGACGGCGGCACTGCCGACCAGGATGGTCAGGAGCCCCGCTGCGGCCGCGGGACCATAGCCCAGCCCGACCGACAGGAAGGGAAAGCCCCAGAGCATGGAGAACATCACCGACGACGACTGCGTCACGAAGTGCGACCAGAAGCCGAGCTGGGTTCCCGGTCGTGCAATGGCGTCGCGCAGAGAGTGCAGCGGCGGGGAGCGGATGGCGACGGGCTCGGTGACCGGGGCGTCATCCGGCCGGTTCCTGATGACGAGGAACACGAGAATCGCGGCTAACACAGAGAACGATGCGGCGCTGAGGTAGGCGGGCGTCCAGCCGTAGGCGTGCAGTACGTAGGAGAGGGGAAGCGCCGACAGCAACTGCCCGAGCGCCGCGACGATCCCGAGCGACTGCGTGAGCAGCGGGAGTGCTCGGCCGCTGAACCAGCCGACGATGAGGCGGTTGACCGAGATGAAGGTCATCGCGTCGCCCGCACCGACGAGGATGCGACCGGCGACCGCCATCCAGAACTCCGGTCCGATGGCGAGCACCGTCTGACCCATCGCCACGAGCACGGCACCGAGCAGGATGAGCGGTCGCGGCCCGATGCGGTCGAGCACCACGCCGACCGGAATCTGCAGGCCCGCATAGACGATGATCTGGGCCACCGCGAGACTCGACAGCACTGCCGCGGTGACGTCGAAGCGCTCCGTCGCGTCGATTCCGGCGATGCCGAGCGAGGAGCGCTGCATCACACCGACGAGGTAGGCGAATGCGCCGATAGACACGACAAGCCAGGCGCGACGCGAGTTCACCCCCTCAGCCTAGGCGGCTGCCGAGTGGATCAGTCGGCGTCGCGGTCGCCGCTGTTGCGTCGCGCCGCCAGGAAGTTCTCGAGCTCTGCGGCGATGGAGTCGGCGCTCGGAAGCTCGCCGTCGATATCCATCAGCGGAGAGCGCATCGGGTTCTCGAGCATGTACGAGTCGTGGCGCTCCTCGAGCGTGCCGACGAGCTTGGCGAGCTCCGCGTTGCCCTCCACCTGCACCTCGATGCGCGAGACGAACTCGCGGCCGTCTTCGCGAAGGCTGTCGGTCGGAAACACGAGTCCTGTCGCTGCACTCACACTCTCGAGGGCGGCGACAGCGGCAAGCGGGTACTCGGTGTCGGCAAGGTAGTGCGGAATCAGGAGGACGAAGCCGACGGTCGGGTGACCGAGCTCCTGCAGCCGGTACTCGACGAGGTGAAGGGCGTTGGCTGGAACCTGGGTGTGGGGCTTCCATACCGACATCGCATCGGTGAGCTCTGTGCGGTTGCCGCTCACCGTCACGCCGATCGGGCGGGTGTGAGGAACTGGCATCGGGATGGCGTGCACCCATGTCGTGGTCTTGACGGCGAAACGGTCGACCAGCTCCATGACCGCGGCGGAGAAGCGCTCCCACTGGAAGTCGGGCTCGAAGCCGGTCAGGAGAAGGAACTGCTGCCCGATCTCGTCGGAGGCAAGGTAGAGCTTCAGGGTTGCCGGCCGGTAGTCGCTCAGGTGGTCCTGGTCGAAGTAGATCGTCGGGCGACGCGCACGATAGTCGAGCAGTTCGTCGACATCGAACTCGGCGACGACCTGGTGCTCAAGGGTGTCGAGCAGGTAGGTGCTGAGCTGGGTGACAGCGGCGCCGGAGTCGGCGAAGCCGGTGAGGCCGGCGACGAGATGCAGCCCATCCGGAACATCGCTTGCGATGTCGGAGAGTTCGTAGAGGCCTGCCGGGTTGCGCATGTTTCAACTCTAATGACGCGGTCTCCCGCGCACCGGGCGTGCGCTCATGCCCTGAGCGAACAGAGCGCCGACTTACCATTGGCAGATGACCGTGCCAACGCTTTCCGTCTCCCCCGCCCCCCTCACCAGCATCGACGCAGACGTCCTCGTTGTCGGGGTGACCAAGACGGACGACGGACCACGGCTGGCCACCGACGCACCAGAACTGCTCGCGCTGCAGGACTCGCTCGTCGCCATCGGCGTGAGCGGAGCAGCCGACGAGCTGCGCCGTCTGCCCGTCGCGGGCATCGCAGCGGCGAGTGTCGCACTCATCGGGCTCGGCTCCGGCACCCCGACGCAGAACGACCTTCGGCTCGCGGCCGGCTCCGCGCTTCGCCAGCTGCGCGGCATCGACAGCGTCGTTCTCGCCCTCCCCACGTCGAGCGACGACGATGTGCTCGCCGTGCTCGAAGGCGCCGGCATCGGAGCGTACGCCTACAGCGAGCACCGGGTCACCTCCGCATCGCCCGCGAAGCGCCCGGCCAGCTCCGTCGTGGTCGTCACGGATGCGGACGCGTCGCTCGCTGAGCGCGCATCCATCGTGGCAACGGCCATGCACACCGTGCGCGACCTCGTCATGGCTCCCCCATCCCACATGTACCCGCAGACCCTCGCCGAGGCCGCCGTCGAACTCGCCAGCGCCGCGGGCGTCGAGGTCACCGTGCTCGCAGAGGCAGAGCTCGCGGCAGAGGGCTTCGGCGGCATCCTCGCGGTCGGCTCTGGATCGTCGCGCGGCCCACGACTCGTCAAGCTCAGTTACTCCCCTGCGGGTGCGACCTCCCACCTCGCCCTCGTCGGCAAGGGCATCACCTTCGACACCGGCGGTCTCTCGCTGAAGCCCGCTGGCTCGATGGTCGGCATGAAGTACGACATGACGGGAGCAGCCACCGTGCTCGCCGTCGTCGTCGCCGCGGCACGCCTCGGGCTCCCCGTGCGTCTGACGGGCTGGATGTGCGTTGCAGAGAACATGCCGTCTGGCACCGCAACGCGCCCGAACGACGTGCTCTACATTCGCGGCGGCACCACGGTCGAGAACCTCAACTCCGATGCAGAGGGCAGGCTCGTGCTCGCCGACGGGCTCGTCGCCGCCAGCGAGGAGCACCCGGATGCGATCGTCGACGTCGCCACACTCACCGGGGCCGCGCGCGTCGCCCTCGGCAATCGCTACGCCGGAGCCATGGGCGACACCGAGCTCGTCAGCCGCGTCGTCGACACCGCAACACGGGTCGGAGAGCAGCTGTGGGCGATGCCGTTCCCGGCAGAATTGCGGCAGATGCTCAACTCGGATGTCGCCGACATCGCCAACGTCAAGCCGGGCAACACCGCTGCCGGCATGCTGCTGGCCGGCGTCTTCCTGCGCGAGTTCATCGGATCCATCGGCGAGGGCGACGAGAAGCGCACGATTCCGTGGGCCCACCTCGACATCGCCGGCCCGGCGAACAACGAGGGCGGCGGCTGGGGCTACACCGGGTCTGGACCGACCGGTGTCACAGTTCGCACACTGCTGGCGCTGGCCGAGGACTTCAGCGCAAAGTAGTAACGTTGAACGGGCGAAATCCTCGCCGAAGAAATCTTTCAACCACACGACCGCGCCATATCCTGCCGTCGGTCGAGAACACATCCTTCAACACAAGGGAGTTGCCCGGTGCCTGACCAGAACTTTGACCTCGTGGTACTCGGCGGCGGCAGCGGCGGCTACGCGGCCGCACTGCGCGCCAGCCAGCTCGGCATGACCGTCGGTCTTGTCGAGAAGGGCAAGCTGGGCGGCACCTGCCTCCACGTCGGCTGCATCCCGACCAAGGCCCTGCTGCACGCCGCCGAGGTCGCCGATGTCTCGCGCGAGGCCGCGAAGTACGGCGTCAACGCCACCTTCGGCGGTATCGAGATCGCCGGGGTCACCAAGTACCGCGAAGACATCGTCGCCAGCAAGTTCAAGGGGCTCCAGGGCCTGGTCAAGGCTCGCGGCATCACCGTCATCGAGGGCGAGGGCAAGCTCGTCTCCCCCACCACCGTCGAGGTCAACGGTGAGAAGGTCACCGGCAAGAACGTGATCCTCGCGACGGGCTCCTACTCGCGCAGCCTCCCCGGTCTTGAGATCGGCGGGCGCGTCATCACGTCAGAGCAGGCACTCGAGCTCGACTTCGTTCCCAAGAAGGTCGCCGTTCTCGGCGGTGGCGTCATCGGCGTCGAGTTCTCCAGCGTGTGGAAGTCGTTCGGCACCGAGGTGCACATCATCGAGGCCCTCCCGCACCTGGTTCCCAATGAGGACGAGGCCATCAGCAAGCAGTTCGAGCGCGCCTACCGGAAGCGCGGCATCGAGTTCACGCTCGGAGTTCGCTTCCAGTCGGTCACCCAGAACGACGAGGGAGTCGTCGTCACGCTCGAGAACGGCGCGACCATCGAGGCCGACCTGCTTCTCGTGGCTGTCGGCCGTGGCCCGGTCACCGCCAACCTCGGCTACGAGGAGGTCGGAATCACCCTCGACCGCGGATTCGTCATCACCAATGAGCGCCTCGCCACGAACATCCCCGGCGTCTATGCCGTCGGCGACATCGTGCCGGGCCTCCAGCTCGCCCACCGTGGATTCCAGCAGGGCATCTTCGTGGCAGAGGAGATCGCCGGTCTCAACCCGATCGTGGTTGACGACCTCAACATCCCCAAGGTGACCTACAGCGACCCGGAGGTCGCATCGGTCGGACTCACCGAGGCGAAGGCCGCAGCGCAGTACGGCGCGGAGAACATCTCCACCTACGACTACAACCTCGCCGGCAACGGCAAGAGCCACATCATCGGCACCTCCGGCTCGATCAAGGTCGTGCGCGCCAACGACGGCCCCATCGTCGGCGTGCACATGATCGGCGCGCGCGTTGGCGAGCTCATCGGCGAAGCCCAGCTCGTCGTCAACTGGGAGGCCTACCCAGAAGACCTCGCTCCCCTCATCCACGCTCACCCCACGCAGAACGAGGCACTCGGTGAGGCATTCCTCGCCATCGCCGGCAAGCCCCTTCACGCAATGTGAGCGTCTTTTCAGACGCAGAACTAAGCTGTTAGAGCAGAAGATTTACTAAAGGAGCATCACTGATGAGCGAATCCGTCAACCTCCCCGCACTCGGCGAGAGTGTCACAGAGGGCACGGTCACCCGCTGGTTGAAGAAGGTCGGTGACCGCGTCGAGGTAGACGAGCCACTGCTCGAGGTCTCAACCGACAAGGTCGACACAGAGATCCCTTCACCGGTCGCTGGTGTGATCGAGGCGATCCTCGTTCAGGAGGATGAGACGGTCGAGGTCGGAACCGCCCTCGTCACCATCGGTACCGGCGAGGACGCTGCTGCAGCAGAGGCGGCTCCAGCTGCCGCCGCTGAGCCTGCAGCACCTGAGCCTGCAGCAGCTGAGCCGGCTGCTGTGCCTGAGCCCGCAGTGCCGCCGGCGCCGACCCCCGCTCCTGAGCCCGCAACCGCTCCTCCGGCCCCGGCCGCTCCTCCCGCACCGGCTGCTGCCCCGGTAGCGGTCGCGCCTCCGGCACCGCCAACGGCCGCAGCACCGACATCAGACGCGCCGCCGCCCGCGGCAGCCCCGGCACCCCCGGCCCCGGCTGCTCCTGCTCCGGCCGCTCCCGCCCCGGCTCCCGTTGCCGCTCCCGCCCCGGCAGCCCCCGCGTCTGCGTCGACCGCGCCCAATGCGGGCTACGTGACCCCGCTCGTGCGCAAGCTCGCGAACGAGAAGGGCATCGAGCTCGAGGGCCTGGCCGGCACCGGTGTCGGCGGTCGCATCCGCAAGCAGGATGTGCTCGCCGCTGTCGCAGGCAGCGCACCCGCTGGCTCTGCACCCGCCGCCGCCGCTGCGCCAGCCGCGTTGGAGACCTCGCCCCTGCGCGGCACCACGGTGCCGATGACGCGCCTTCGCAAAGTCGTCGCGCAGCGCGCCGTGGAGTCGATGACGTCGACCGCGCAGCTCACGACGGTCGTCGAGGTCGACGTCACGGCAGTCGCGAAGTTCCGGGACGCCGTCAAGGGCGACTTCCAGGCCAAGACCGGGCAGAAGCTCTCCTTCCTCCCCTTCTTCGCCCTGGCTGCCGCCGAGGCGCTCAAGGCGTACCCGATCATCAACTCCACTGTCGACGGGGACTCCATCGTCTACCCGGCCAGCGAGAACATGAGCATCGCGGTCGACACGGAACGCGGTCTGCTCACCCCGGTGATCCGTAACGCAGGTGAACTCAACATCGCCGGCTTCGCGGCCCAGATCGCCGATCTCGCAGAGAGAACCCGCAACAACACGCTCAAGCCAGACGAGCTCGCCGGCGGAACGTTCACGCTGACCAACACCGGCTCGCGCGGCGCGCTGTTCGACACCCCCGTGGTGTTCCTCCCCCAGAGCGCCATCCTCGGCACGGGCATTGTCACGAAGAAGCCGGTCGTCATCACCGCCGACGGCTCCGACTCGATCGCTGTGCGCTCGATGGTGTATCTCGCCCTGTCGTACGACCACCGCATCATCGACGGCGCAGACGCGTCCCGGTTCCTTGTAGCGGTCAAGAACCGCCTCGAGGCCGGCACGTTCGACGCCGATCTCGGCATCTGACCAGTCATCACCTCGTCAGGTAGTCCCTGACCCGCCAACCGGCCTCGCCCTTCACCAGAAGGGCCGAGGCCGGTTTGCTGTTATCGCCCGTGGTGAAGCTCACCACTGCGGCGTCGCCATGCCGCTCAACGAGCTCGGTGGAGTCGTCGTCGACCATGAGGTCGACCCCCGTCGTCTGACCGCTTTCGATGGAGCGAATGACCGCCACGTCGTCGTCGAGCGCCGCGGAACCGCTCTGGTCGACGCCCTCCAGGCACAGGACGCTGAGATCGCGGATGCAGCGGGTGCGCTCCGCGAGGAGCACGGCCATCGCGGCGACAGGATCGTCCTCGACCACGGGCGACTCGTCGACTGCTGCCATGGACGTCACGGCTGGTGTCGCCGGCGTCTGCGCTGCGCTCTGCGACGAGGCGGAGGGGGCGAGCAGCAGGGCGGTGATCAGCGAGCTCACACCGACGGCCGCCGCGATCCAGACCGGTCGGCGCACCGTTCTGATGCCCTCCAGGACGGCCTTCAGGCTGTCCTCGTGAACCGGAAGGTGCGGGACGAGGGAGGCCAGACGACCGAGCAGCCGTTCCGTTCTCGTGGCGACACGGAGCTCCACGACCTGCATCGGTAGCGGCGCCGCCTCGGCCAACGTGAGTCCGCGCTCGGCCGTCGGCGCGAACCGCACGGGCGCAGCTTGGCCGAGTGCGAAGACACGGTCGAGCAGGTGATCTGTGAACGAGTCAGGGTAGCCGTCGCGTTCGAGCTCGGCGAGCCAGCTGGACAGGGGCGCGCCAGCATGGTCGAGGTGGGAGACCACGCCCTGCACAAGGCGCCCGAGGGCGAGTCGGTCTTCAAGGACCGGGCGCGACGTGGACAGCATGGCCTGGTTCGACGGGGGAACGAACAGCGTCGCCCGCCCGAAGCCGACAATCACGGGTGCCCCCGTTGCACGGAACATCACGCGGTCTGCCGCGATTGAACCGTGCGCCACGCCGCTGGAGTGCAGCGCGCCAACGGCCGCCACGAGCGGCGCGAGCACCGTCACGGCCTCTCCGGCACCGAGCGCACCTCGAGCGGTCAGCAGCCCAGCGAGCGACATCGACTCGAGTCGTTCGAGCACGAGGAATGGCGATCCGGATGGTGCGGTGCCGACCTCGCGGAGGCTGACCACGTGCGCGTGGGAGGCACTGGAGAGTGCCGCGATCTCGTCGTCGACGGACTCCGGTGACGCCCCGGGACGGAAGACCTTGATGGCCGCAGCCCGTTCGCCGTCGTGGGCGAGGAACACTCGCGAGCGGGTTCCGGCCCCGAGCAGTCGCACGAGGCGGTACTCGCCCATCGTCTCTCCCGGATTCACCTGTTCATGCTGCTGCGGCGTCGACGGGCATCCGGGTCCTTCGTCGAGTTCTGTGGATAGCCGAGCGCATAGTGCAGTCTGTGGATAAGCCGCGACGTAGGATTGGGGCGTGGTCGACTTTGTCGTCGCGGGGCTAAGCGCCAACTCCGTGCCGTATGTCGAAGCCCTAGAGCTTCAACGCGCAGTCCATCGTTCCGTCGTCTCCGGGGAGCGACCAGACACGGTCATCCTTCTCGAGCACCCCAGCGTCTACACCGCGGGAAAGCGAACGGATGCCAGCGAGCGTCCCGCAGACGGCACCCCCGTCATCGACGTCGACCGCGGCGGCAAGATCACCTGGCACGGACCAGGACAGCTCGTCGGGTACCCCATCCTCCGCCTGGCGGAGCCGATCGACGTCGTCGGCTACGTGCGCCGTCTCGAGGGCCTGCTCATCGACGTGCTCGCCGAGCTCGGTGTCGACGGACAGCGGGTCGAGGGCCGCAGCGGCGTCTGGATCGAGGCCGCCAACGGCACGTGGGACAAGATCGCCGCCATCGGCATCCGCGTTGCCGAGGGCGTGACGATGCACGGCTTCGCGCTCAACTGCTCCAACGGCTTCGAGGCCTACGACGCCATTGTGGCGTGCGGCATTCGCGACGCCGGCGTGACATCCATCAGCCGCGTTCTCGCACGGACGGTGACGACGGAGGACGTCGTGCCGCTCGTGGAACGCGCTTTCGCAACGATCTTCGAGGTAACCGCATGACCCACGATTCTGCCGACGGCCGCAAGCTCCTTCGCCTCGAGGTGCGCAATGCGTCGCACCCGATCGAGCGTAAGCCGGAGTGGATCAAGACCGTCGCCAAGATGGGCCCGGAGTACCGCCAGCTGCAGTCGCTCGTCAAGAGCGAGGACCTGCACACGGTGTGCCAGGAGGCCGGCTGCCCGAACATCTTCGAGTGCTGGGAGGATCGCGAGGCCACCTTCCTCATCGGCGGCAGCCAGTGCACCCGCCGCTGCGACTTCTGCCAGATCGACACGGGGAAGCCCGCCGACTACGACACCGACGAGCCCCGTCGCGTCGCGGAGTCCGTCGTGCAGATGAACCTCCGCTATGCCACCGTCACCGGAGTAGCCCGCGACGACCTTCCCGACGAGGGCGCGTGGCTGCACGCAGAGACCGTTCGCCAGATCCACGCGATGAACCCGTCGACCGGCGTCGAGATCCTCGCGACCGACTTCTCCGGCAACCCGGAGCTGCTGAACGTCGTCTTCGAATCGCGGCCGGAGGTGTTCGCCCACAACGTCGAGACGGTGCCGCGCATCTTCAAGCGCATCCGGCCGGCCTTCCGCTACGAGCGGTCGCTGGATGTCATCACCCAGGCCCGCGACTTCGGCCTCATCACCAAGTCCAACCTGATTCTCGGCATGGGCGAGACCCGCGAGGAGGTCAGCCAGGCGCTCCAGGACCTCCACGACGCCGGCACCGACATCATCACGATCACGCAGTACCTCCGGCCGACCCCGCGGCACCTTCCCGTCGACCGCTGGGTGCGCCCGGAGGAGTTCATCGAGCTCAACGCCGAGGCGGAGCAGATCGGGTTCCTCGGGGTGCTGAGCGGTCCCCTCGTGCGCTCGAGCTACCGTGCCGGGCGTCTCTGGGCCCGGTCGATGGCCTCGAAGGGCCGCGTCATCCCTGCGCACCTCGCCCACATTGCCGACGCACCGACCGAGTTCGCGCAGGCGGTATCTTAGAAAGCATGGCACGCGAACCGAGACCGAAGAAGATCAAGGACCCGAACAAGGAGCCCAACCGCCTCGTTCAGATCTGGC
>NZ_JBXMIS010000043.1:0-32964 GCF_057073975.1 Conyzicola sp.
CTTCCTCACCGGCGCCCTTCTCTACGTCGGTGCCGACTATCTGGTGTCGCATCGTGGCGGCGGACACTCGCGAATGAGCCAGGCTCCAGAGCGGGAGGGTGAGACGAGCGGCGTGAGTCTCGCGGTCTGGGCGCTCATCGACGGTGTGCCGGAATCCCTCGCCCTCGGCCTGAGCGTAGCCGCCGGTGGATCGCTGAGCATCCCCGTCCTCGTGGCGATCGCGATCTCCAACATCCCAGAGGGGCTGTCGAGCTCTGTCGGGCTCAAGGCGAGTGGCCGGTCTGCTCGCTTCGTCTTCACCATGTGGGGGTCGATCGCCGCGGCCTCCGCCGTTGCCTCGCTCGCCGGTGTGCTGCTGCTCGACAACGCTCCGACGGGCGTGGCCGCCTTCGTGCAGACCATCGCGGCCGGCGGAATCCTCGCGATGGTGGCCAACACGATGATCCCCGAGGCGTTCGAACGCGATCGTGCCGTCACCGGCATCATCGTCGCCCTCGGTTTTCTCACCGCGTTCCTGCTCTACGAGCTCGGAGGCTGACCGCACGTCGGCGGCGACGGCTACTCTTGGGAGGTGGTCACTGCCCTCTATCGCCGCTACCGGCCCGAGACGTTCGCCGAGCTGATCGGGCAGTCGCAGGTGACCGATCCGCTGCGCACCGCACTGCGCACCGACCGGGTCAACCACGCCTACCTGTTCAGCGGCCCCCGCGGCTGCGGCAAGACGACGAGCGCGCGCATCCTCGCCCGCTGCCTCAACTGCGCAGAGGGCCCGACCGACACCCCGTGCGGCGTCTGCGACTCCTGCGTCGAGCTCAGCCGCGACGGCTCCGGCTCGCTCGATGTCGTCGAGATCGACGCGGCGAGCCACAACGGCGTCGAGGATGCCCGCGACCTCCGCGAGCGTGCCGTGTTCGCCCCGGCTCGCGACCGCTTCAAGATCTTCATCCTCGACGAGGCGCACATGGTGACGCCGCAGGGCTTCAACGCGCTCCTGAAGATCGTCGAGGAGCCGCCGGAGCACGTCAAGTTCATCTTCGCGACGACCGAGCCGGAGAAGGTCATCGGCACCATCCGGTCGCGCACCCACCACTACCCCTTCCGGCTGGTCCCTCCCGCCCAGATGCTGGAGTACGTGCAGCAGCTCTGCGAGCAGGAGTCGGTGACGGTCGCCCCCGGCGTGCTGCCGCTCGTCGTTCGTGCTGGCGGCGGCTCGGTGCGCGACACCCTGTCGCTCCTCGACCAGCTCATCGCGGGCAGTGAGGGTGCGAATGTCGAGTACGAGCGGGCCGTCGCCCTGCTCGGCTACACCCACGGCGCCCTTCTCGACGAGATCGTGGATGCCATGGGCGCCCACGACGCCGGCGCCGTCTTCGGGGCGGTCGACCGCGTCATCCAGACCGGCCAGGATCCGCGTCGCTTCGTCGAAGACCTGCTTGAGCGCCTTCGCGACCTCATCATCGTCGCCGCGACGGCCGATCGCGCGAGCGCGGTGCTGCGCGGTATCCCGCACGACCAGCTCGAGCGCATGTCCGGCCAGGCGATCTCCTTCGGCCAGGCGGAGCTGTCGCGTGCCGCAGATGTCGTCAACGCCGCGCTGACCGAGATGACCGGTGCGACATCTCCTCGCCTCCACCTCGAGCTCATGGTCGCGCGCATCCTCGTGCCGGCGAGCGACGAGTCGGAGCGCGGTGCGCTCGCCCGCGTCGAGAGACTGGAGCGCCGGGTCGGGGTGGCGGCTCCTGCAGACGTGCCTCGGGCAGAGCGTCCGGCAGAACGCCCGGTCGAGCGGCAGGTCGAGAGGCCGGTCGAGCGGCAGGTCGAGAAGCCGGTCGAGAGGCCCGCCGAACCGCCCATCGCCGCGACCGCGCCTATCGTCGTCGAGGAGAAGGTCATCGAGGAGGTCACGTCGAGGGCCCCGCAGCCGACCTCGCCCGACGCGACCGTTGTTCCGGAGTCCCCGGTCATCGCGGCGTCCCCGGGTGCGCCGGTTACCCTCCAGCAGATGCGTGACTCGTGGCCAGAGATCCTCGAGGTCGTCGAGAACTCCAAGATGAGTGCGTGGGTCGTGCTGCAGACAGCACAGGCACGGGCGCTCAACGCAGACGTGCTCACGGTGAGCTTCGTCAGCGAGATCGACGCCAACAACTTCAAGCAGGCGACCCCCGGCACCGACAGCGTGAGCGAGCAGCTGCGGTCGGCGATCCTGCAGGTGCTCGGCCTGCGGGTCAAGTTCATCGCCAGGGTCGAGAACGCGGCTCCAGAGCAGACGCCCCCGCCTATCACCGAGCCGGAGATCGAGCCAGGCGGCTGGGCTGTTGCGAGCATCCCAGAGTCCGAGCCCGTCGCCGTGCAGCGCACGCAGCGCCCCTCGCAGGTCACCCAGCCGAAGGCGCCGACCGACAACCGCTACGGCGAGTCGGTCGTGCGTGAGGTGCTCAACGCCACGTTCATCGAAGAGCAGCCTCTGACGCCCCGCGTCGTGCCGCGCCCCCAGGACGACTGATGTACGAGGGAATCGTCCAGGAGCTCATCGACGAGCTCGGCCGTCTGCCGGGCATCGGCCCGAAGTCGGCGCAGCGCATCGCCTTCCACATCCTGCAGACCGAGAGTGTCGACGTGACACGCCTCGCCGAGGTGCTCACCGAGGTGCGAGAGAAGGTGCACTTCTGCTCCATCTGCGGCAACGTGACAGAGCAGGAGCAGTGCTCCATCTGCCGTGACCCACGTCGCTCACCGGCAACCATCTGCGTCGTCGAGGAGGCGAAGGATGTCGCGGCTGTCGAGAGGACCCGCGAGTTCAAGGGCCTCTACCACGTGCTCGGCGGCGCCATCTCGCCGATCGACGGCGTCGGCCCTGACGACCTGCGCATCCGCCAGCTGCTCACCCGTCTCGCCGACGGAACGGTGACCGAGGTCATCATCGCGACCGACCCGAACCTCGAGGGGGAGGCGACGGCGACGTACCTGACCCGCCTGCTGGTGCAGCCGGGCCTGCGGGTCACGCGCCTCGCATCCGGTCTTCCTGTCGGCGGCGACCTCGAGTACGCCGACGAGGTGACCCTCGGTCGTGCTTTCGAGGGCCGTCGGCTCGTCGAGAACTAGGGGTCGCGCCGCATCACGAGCACACCCTGCTCGTAGGCGTCGATGTCGCCGAGCCAGTCGTCGGTGGTGAAGCGGAAGGTGCTCGAGGGGTACTCGACCTCTTCGCCGACGTCGAGCGAGATCGTGACGACGACATCGTGCTGCGCGAGCACGGCCTCGCCGAGGGCGATGCCGATCGCGACACACTCGTATGCCCACTCCGGCGTACTGTCGTCGAGCCGCTTGGTGGGCTTGAGCCCGCCGAGTTGGATCGTGTTGATGAATCCCTCGCGCTCGACGACCGTCGCGAGCATAGTCGTCAGGTCGCTGGATACCTCGCCACGCAGCGCGGTGAAGTACCGGGCGCCGCCCTCCTCTGTGTAGCCGGCAGCCAGCATCGAGCGCATGGCCGCGGGAATCGAGCGCGGGTAGCGCAGTGCGTCGTCGAGCCACGGCTGCATGGCGGCGTTGGCGACGATTGTGCTCACCTGTCGATGGTACGTCGCATGCCTCGGCCGGCATACGCCCGGCGGTAACGTGCGGCGACGGAGGGATAGGATTTCTCCTTGGGCCAGTCGCGCCCAGCATCCAGCAGAGATCACCCAGGAGCCACCCGTGAGCTTGATCGTGCAGAAGTACGGCGGATCATCGGTCGCCGACGCCGAGGGGCTCAAGCGCGTCGCCAAGCGCATCGTCGAGACGCGCAAGGCCGGTCACGAGGTCGTTGTCGTCGTCAGCGCCATGGGCGACACGACCGACAACCTGCTCGACCTCGCAGAGCAGGTCGTGCCGATCACGAGCGGCCGAGAGCTCGACATGCTGCTGAGCGCCGGCGAGCGCATCTCGATGGCCCTGCTCGCCATGGCCATCAAGAGCCTCGGCGTCGAGGCCCGCAGCTATACCGGCAGCCAGGCCGGCATGATCACCGATGCCCAGCACGGCTCCGCCCGCATCGTCGACGTGACCCCGCGCCGGGTGCGCGAGGCACTGGATGAGGGGGCCATCGCGATCGTCGCCGGCTTCCAGGGTTTCAACCGTGGCACCGGCGACATCACGACGCTCGGCCGCGGTGGATCCGACACCACCGCCGTCGCCCTCGCGGCAGCCCTCGACGCCGACGTCTGCGAGATCTACACCGATGTCGACGGCGTCTTCACCGCCGACCCCCGCGTCGTGCCGCTCGCCCGCAAGATCGAGAAGATCACGAGCGAGGAGATGCTCGAGCTGGCTGCTGCGGGAGCCAAGGTGCTGTATATCAGGGCCGTCGAGTACGCCAGGCGCCACGGGGTGGTGCTGCACGTGCGCTCGTCGTTCAACAACAACGAGGGCACGCTAGTCGTCAGTTCTAGGGATGGAGAGAACGTGGAAGAGCCGATCATCACCGGTGTCGCAGCAGACCTCAACGAGGCGAAGGTCACCGTCGTCGGTGTGCCCGACATCCCCGGCAAGGCGGCGCGCATCTTCACCATCGTCGCCGACACCAACGCGAACATCGACATGATCGTGCAGAACGTGTCGAACGTCTCGACCGGTCGCACCGACATCTCGTTCACCCTCCCCAAGCCGGAGGCCGCCGCCGCCATGTCCGCGCTCCTCGCGGCGCAAGACGAGGTGGGCTTCGACTCCCTTCAGCACGACGACCAGATCGGCAAGCTCGCCGTCGTCGGCGCCGGCATGCGCTCGAGCGCCGGCGTCACCGCGAAGCTCTTCACGGCGCTCTACGAGGCCGGTATCAACATCGAGATGATCTCGACCTCGGAGATCCGTATCTCGGTCGTCACCCGCGCCGACACCATCAACGATGCCGTTCGCGTCGTGCACTCAGCGTTCGGCCTCGACGCCGACGAGGTCGCCCAGGTGCATGGGGGAACGGGCCGCTAGGAGAAACGGCCATTTCTGGCCGTTTCGCGGCACGTTCCCGAGGGCGTCCCGCCCGAAGGGGGCGTTAGTTTGAAGGCCATTTCTGGCCTTCAATCACCCGGTTCGGACCCCGGGGTACGGCTGCACGAAGCGCACGTGCTCGAACAGCAGGCGCTCGACGAGCGATTCGGCCGAGACGGTGAGGCCGAAGCGGTCGATGATGGATCGGGCGAGCCCTGCGCGCGGCGTGCAGCCGTCACCGTCGGCGTCCACGAGCCACGCGGCATCCGCCGCCTCGCCGGAATCGGGGTTCTCTGCGACGAAGCCGTCCGCCCACCGGCGGAAGGCGCCCGTGCGGTCGACAAGGGTGTCGTCGAGGTCGATGAGAACCCGCACGCCTAGGCCTGGGTCGCCGCGAGCGACAGCAGCACGGCGCTGCCGTTGAAGACCATGTGGCCGATGACGGCACCGCCGATGCGGTTCGTGCGCAGCGCGACGAGACCGTTGAGAACGCCGACGAACAGCGTCGAGCCGCCGAGGATGATGAAGAGCGTCCAGCTGTCTGCCTGATACAGGTGCAGCGCCATGAATGTGAGGGAGCTCACCAGGATGGCGACGGTCGCCGCGCGCTTCTGGCTTGCGGCATCCGGTTGCGTGTGTCCGCTTCGTCGCAGCACACGGTTGCGCACCGCGCGAAGGAAGAGGCCGCGGAAGAACAGCTCCTCAACGACCGGTGCGACGAGGGCGGCGATGACGAAGCCGTTGAGCACGATCCACAGTGGCTCACCCGCGAGCACGAAGTTGCCGCGGGGCGGCGTGTAGCCGGTCGCTGAGATGGTGACGACCGTCAGCAGCACGGTGACGATGCGGCCGAGGATGCCGATGCCGAGGCCGATGAGCACGTCGATCGGGCGGAAGCGCAGTCCGAAGTCCGCGCCGAGGCTGCCGAGGCCGAGTCGGCGGGATGCGATGACGATGACGATGACGAGGCCGCCGTAGGCGACGATCGAGGCGACGAAGCCGACGAGTTCGAGGTTGGCGAGCACCGCATCCCGCAGGGGCGTCGCGGCGGCGAGGATGCTGATGCCGGCGAGCAGGGTGAGGAAGACCACGAGGCCGGCGGCCACCTCCCAGAGCCCCCAGCGCACTCCAGTGAGCGGATTTGGCAGGTTTGCGTCGCCGGTGGTCGCGGGCGTCGGGTCGTCGGTCACGCGTTCAGAATAGACTTGGGTGTCCCGAAAGCCTGAATCACGAGCGGATCACCATGAGCACTGCAGGAGTACGCATCGGCGTCGTTGGCGCCACCGGCCAGGTTGGCGCCGTCGTGCGCCGCCTCCTCGAGGAGCGCGACTTCCCGGTTGCCGAGATTCGCTACTTCGCCTCTGCGCGCAGCGCGGGCACCACGCTTCCGTGGAAGGGCGAGGATGTCGTGGTCGAAGACGCAGAGACCGCAGACCCCACGGGCCTCGACATCGCGATCTTCAGCGCCGGAGCCACGACCAGCAAGGCGCAGGCCCCACGCTTCGCCGCTGCCGGCGTGCTCGTCATCGACAACTCCAGCGGCTTCCGCATGGACCCAGACGTGCCGCTTGTCGTCTCCGAGGTCAACCCGCACGCCATCAAGCAGGCGGTCAAGGGCATCATCGCGAACCCGAACTGCACGACCATGGCCGCCATGCCCGTGCTCAAGGTGCTGCACGCCGAGGCAGGACTGCAGCGACTCATCGTCTCGACGTACCAGGCGGTGAGCGGTGCGGGCCTCAAGGGCGGCGAGGAGCTGCTCGCGCAGGCCCGCGTCGCGGTGGCCGGTGACGCCCTCGCTCTCGTGCACGACGGATCCGCCGTCGACTTCCCGCCGGCATCCGCGTTCCCGAAGACGATCGCCTTCGACGTCATCCCGCAGGCTGGCAGCTTCGTCGACGACGGGCTCTTCGAGACCGACGAGGAGAAGAAGCTGCGCAACGAGAGCCGCAAGATCCTCGAGCTGCCAGAGCTGCTCGTCTCCGGCATCTGCGTTCGCGTTCCGGTCTTCACCGGCCACTCGCTGGCGATCAACGCGGAGTTCGCCGAGTCGCTGACCGTGGAGCGCGCCAAGGAGCTGCTTGCCGACGCTCCCGGCGTTGCGCTGACCGAGGTGCCGACGCCGCTCGAGGCTGCAGGCCAGGACCCGTCGTACGTCGGCCGCATCCGTCAAGACGAGGGGGTGCCGAACAACCGCGGCCTCGCGCTCTTCATCAGCAACGACAACCTCCGCAAGGGCGCTGCACTCAACGCCGTGCAGATCGCAGAGCTCGTGGCGGCCGACCTGAGCGTCACGGCCTAGCACCCACCGCACGACGGCAGGGTGTCGAATAGTCGACATGAGACGCTGGATCCTGCCCGTGATCGGGCTCCTTGTGATCGGAGGCTTCGTGGCTGTGCTGGTTCCGCGGGGGCAGACTCCGCCCGATGGCCCCGTTGTCGCGTTCTACGGCGACTCGTACACTCTCGGCACCGGCTCGACCGACCAGAGCAAGAGGTGGTCGACCATCGTCAGCAGGCAGCGAGGCTGGGTCGAGGTGAACCCGAGCGTCAACGGACTCGGCTTCATCAACAACCGGTATGACAAAGACCTGCCCGCGACGATCATCGCGGCGCGCCCCGACATCGTCTTCGTGACGATGGGGCTCAACGACAACTTCAGCTTCGATGCCGCAAGCGCCGAGATCAAGGCCCAGATCACCACCGATCTCACCCGCCTGAACAACGAGCTGCCGGAGGCGCGCTTCGTCGTCGTCGAGCCGTTCTGGTACACCGACGAGCGACCGGAATCCGTCGAGGTCATCATCGGGTGGGTGCGTGACGCGGCCGCGGCAATCGACGTCGACTACATCCCGGGAGCCTCGCACTGGATCGAGGGACACCCGGAGTGGATGGCGCGCGACGGCCTGCACCCGAACGACGACGGCTACGCCGAGATGGCAGCGCGAATGGATGCCGAACTCGAAGCGATCGGACTCTGACGTCGCGAATGACGCACCCTCCACCCCGTCGACCGCGGGCTACGGGCGCATCAAGCCCGCCTAAGCTGGAGGGGTGAACTCCGAAGAATCCGCGGTCGATGTCGCCCTGATCGGCGGTGGTGTCATGAGCGCAACGCTCGGTACGCTCCTGTCGGAGCTCGAGCCGAGCTGGCAGATCCGAGTGTTCGAGAAGCTCGACTCGAGCGCCCTCGAGAGCTCGAACCCGTGGAACAACGCGGGCACCGGCCACTCCGCCCTGTGCGAGCTCAACTACACCCCGCAGCGGGCCGACGGGTCAATCGACATCACCAGCGCCGTTAAGGTCAACGAGCAGTTTCAGGTCTCCCGCCAGTTCTGGGCCCACATCGTCGAGCGGGGCCTGCTGCCAGAGCCCCAGAGCTTCATCAACGCGACGCCGCACATGAGCTTCGTGTGGGGAGCAGAGAACGTGGAGTACCTGCGCCTGCGCTGGGAGGCCCTCAAAGACCACCCGCTGTTCGCCGGACTCGAGTTCAGCTCCGATGCAGAGACGATTCGCTCGTGGGCACCGCTGCTCATCCCCGGTCGGGCCAAGAGCCAGCCGATCGCCGCCACGCGGATCGCGGCCGGCACCGACGTCGACTTCGGGGCGCTCACGCGGCTGCTGTTCGGCATCCTGACCGATCGAGGAGCGCAGCTCGACCTCGACTCCCGGGTCACCAACCTCACGCGCACCCGCAACGGCCTGTGGCGCATCAGCTACCGCCGCGAGGTCGGCCAGACGCCGTTCGTGGCCTACGCGCGCTTCGTCTTCGTTGGCGCGGGTGGCCACGCCCTCAACCTGCTGCAGAAGTCAGGCATCAAGGAGATCCGCGGCTTCGGGGGATTCCCCGTCAGCGGCGAGTTCCTGCGCACCGACAACGCGGCGATCGTCGCCAAGCACGTCGCGAAGGTCTACGGCAAGGCCGCGGTCGGCTCCCCGCCGATGTCGGTGCCGCACCTCGATCGTCGCGTCGTCGACGGTGTGCCGAGCCTCATGTTCGGGCCGTATGCGGGCTTCAGCCCCAAGTTCCTCAAGCGGGGGTCGTGGTTCGACCTGTTCGCATCCATCCGCTGGCACAACCTCGTGCCGATGGTCGCTGCGGGCCTCGGCAACCTCGGCCTGGTGCGCTACCTCGTCGGCCAGCTCCTGGCTCGCAAGGAGACCAAGTTCGAGGCGCTGGAGGAGTTCTTCCCCGGTGCCGATCCCAAGGACTGGTACCGCATCACGGCCGGCCAGCGGGTGCAGGTCATCAAGAAGGATGCCAAGAAGCTCGGCGTGCTGCAGTTCGGCACAGAGGTGGTCGCGTCGGCCGACGGCAGCATCGCCGGGCTCCTCGGGGCCAGCCCCGGAGCATCCACCGCTGTGCCGATCATGATCGGCCTCATCGAGAAGTGCTTCCCCGAGAGGCTCGACGCGTGGCGCGCCGGCCTGTCGGCGATGGTGCCGAGCTACGGCACCCTCCTCTCCGACGACCCGGCGGCAGCCGATGCCATCATGACGAGCACAGCGGCCTCCCTTCGCATCAACCGCTAGCCCGTGCCGTGCTGGCTCGCAGGGCCGTTCGTGCTGTACCGTTCACCCGGCCCGAATTGGGGGAATCCGCGGACCGTCGGCTGACATAGTCTCGGGTACAGAGAGGAAGGAGCGGAGCACATGTCCCTCGGCCTTCCCGTCCACCTGGTACCGCACCACCTGCGCAGGGGTCTTGTCCGCGCCGCCCACGTCGTCGGCTTCGTCTGCATCGGCGCCGGTGCGCTCGTCACGCTGGCTCTGCAGGCCCAGCTGCTCAACCGGGTGCTCTGGCCGGCCCTCATCGCCTTCGGGGTCATGTTCGCGGTGCTCTGGTTCGTCGACCGCAACCGAACGGTGCTCGCCTCTGTCGTCTACCTGATCGTCGGCCCCCTGTGCGTCTACTGGATCACCCTCATCGCCATGACCCAGTTTCCTGGCGACACACGCTCCGACACCTTCGTGCTGTCGATGGCGAAGGTCGCTGTCATCATGGTCGGGGGAGCCGGGGTGACGACCCTCAGCGGCATCCTGTGGAGCGTGGGCGGTTTCGCGCTCGCCGGGTCGGCGACAGCGATCGCATCGTGGCAGACCGGCGGTGGCTTCGCCTTCGACTTCACGGCCGTGGCTGCCATCATCATCTTCGTCGCGCTGCAGGCCGGACTGGCCGCCGGTCGCTCCGCTCGGCGCAACGCTCAGCCGAGCCTCCACCGAGCCGCCCGTGACGAGCAGCTCTCGGCGATGCGCTACCGCATCGAGACCAAGGCCGCGGCGGTCATGCACGACACCGTGCTCAACCATCTCGCCGCCATTGCGAACGCGCAGGACGGCGAGTTGCAGCCGAACCTCCGAAGCCAGGTCGAGCGCGACCTCGAGGTGCTCATCGGCGAGGAGTGGCTGCTGGATGCCGATCCCGGCGTACACGACGACGCGCGAACCGAATGGGTGCAGAGCCGTCTCTACCGCGCCATCGACGACGTGCGGCAGCTCGGCCTCGACGTGCAGGTGAGCGGCGAGGTCGCCGCCGTGACACGGCTCGGCGTGGAGCGCTCGACCGCTGTCGCCCTCGCCGCCAAGCAGTGCCTCGTCAATGTGCTCAAGCACTCCGGCACCGCCCATGCAGAACTCGTGGTCTACGGCTCCGAGCGCGAGGTGTCGGTGATGGTGATCGACGCCGGGGCTGGTTTCTCGGAGGCGGAGACCGGCGCCGACCGTCTCGGCCTCCGCCAGTCGGTTCGCCGCCGCATCGAGAATGTCGGCGGCACCGTGCAGGTCTGGTCGACCCCGGGCAGGGGCACCTCCGTGATGATCCGCGTGCCGGCGCTCGAGCCGGAGGTTGTCGTGCGGGGCGCCGACGAGGGGGAGGAGCGCCAGTGAGCACCATCGAACGCGCGTTCCAGCAGCTCGACCCGCTTGGCGCTCTCACCGGACGACCGATCACGATCGCGGCTGCCATCCTCATCCCGGTATTCGCGGCGGCATCCACGTGGTTCAACCGGGAGGATGTCGACAGCTGGCCGCTCGCGATCGCCGCCCTTGTCGCCATCGTGCTCAGCTGCGTCGCACTCGACTACGCGTCGAGCCCGCTGCGGGCACCGTTCACCCTGCTGAGGCACTCCATCGTCACGGGTCTCGCGACGCTCGCCTACCTGCTCAACGCCTTCTCGATGTGGGAGAGCAACAGCTACATCCGCGACGACTGGGGGCCGATCACGATCGGCTTCGTGCTGCTGTCGCTGTCGCAGTACCGACCTCCCAAGGAGATCGCCTCGACCGGTCTCGCGCTTTCGCTGCTGGTCGGGGTCGTCGCACTCACCCAAGACCGCTCTCTCGTCACCGCCGCGCCCCCGATCGTCTACTCGATCGTCGCCATGACACCGGTGCTCTCGCTCTCGCTCGCATCCGCGGCCTTCGGCCAATTGCTCATCGACGGCATCGAGGGCTGGCGCCTTCGCGCTCGTCGCGCTGCCACGGTGTTCAGCGACGAGAATTCGGGATGGATAGCCCGCTCCGTCCAGCAGGACCGCGTCACCATCCTCAACCAAGACGTCGTACCGTTCTTCGCCGAGGTGCTGCAGCGCGGCACGATCGGCCCGGCAGACAGGGAGCGGGCACGCGCCATCTCTGATGCTGTGCGATCGATCATGGTCGCCGAGGCCGATCGCAGCTGGCTCGACATGCTCGTCGAGCAGGGCATCGAGAGCGGCGTGACCGTCGACGACCCACTGCGTCTGGCCGCGTCCATGTCGGCAGAGCAGCGCACGGCCGTTCGTGCCCTCATCGTCGCCCTCGTCGGGCAGCCCGCCTTCGAACCGGAGACCTTCGAGCTGAGCCTCTCGCTCGACGGCACCACGTGCCGCGCACTGATGCGCACCGACCTCTCCGCGACCGACAGTGCGGTGCGGTCGGAGTTCGCCCCCTACTTTGCTGTGATGAGAATCCTGTTCTCAGAGCTTCGAGTCGAGTTCTCCGACTCCGCTCTCACAGTAAGGTTTTCCTATGAGCAGCGATGACACCGGCGACGTTGCCGTCATCGACTCGCCGACTCGCGAAGGACCAGCTCGAATTCGGCTCGCCATCCTCGACGACCACGAGGTGCTGCTCGACAGCCTCGGCACCTGGATAGCGGCAAACGCCCCCGACTTCGACCTCGTTCTCAGCGCCACCACCTGGCTGCAGCTCGTACACAGCGACAACTTCCCCACCGACCTGGTGATCCTCGACTTCCAGCTCAAGGAGCCGGTGTCGATTGAGGCACGCGTTCGCACCTGCCGGGCGGCCGGCGCGAAGGTGATCGTGCTGTCCAGTCTCGACACGCGCGAGTCTCAGGATCGCGCGCTCGACGCAGGCGCCGCGGCCTTCCTCTCCAAGACGCTTCCCATGCAGCAGGTCATGGATGCCGCGCGCGGCATCATGGGCGTCGACATCGAGTCTGCGCCGAAGCGCGACTGGCGCCCGCTGCCCGTCGGTGCGACGCTGCAGTCCCGCCCCAAGCTCAGCGCCGGCGAGGTTGTCGCGCTTAAGCTGTACGTCTCGGGTTTCAGCACCGTCGAGGTCGCCAGCCAGATGAACGTGCAGTACGAGACGGCTAAGACCTACCTGCGGCGCGTGCGGGAGAAGTACGCCAAGGCCAACCGCCCGGCGAGCAAGAAATCAGAACTGATCCGTCGCGCGGCGGAGGATGGATACCTGCGCTAGTGGCCAAGCTTTACTTCCGGTACGGGGCGATGAACAGCGGCAAGAGCACGGCTCTGCTGCAGGCCGCCCACAACTACGAGGAGCGCGGGCTGCGCGTGCTGCTGGCAAAGCCGCGTCTCGACACCAGGGGAGCCTCGGAGATCTACTCCCGTCTCGGCGTCACCCGCCCGACCGACTTCACGATCGGCGCCGACGAGGACATCTACGCGCGCTTCGCGGAGGAGCGCTCGCTGATCCGCAAGCAGTCGGGTGTCGAGGTCGCGTGCCTGCTCATCGACGAGGCCCAGTTCCTCAGCGAGCGGCAGATCGACGACCTGCTGCGTATCGCGGTCATCGAGGGTGTGCCGGTGCTTGCCTACGGCATCCGAACCGACTTCCAGACCATCGCGTTCCCCGGCAGCCGACGCCTCCTCGAGGTCGCGCACTCCATCGAGGAGCTCAAGACCATCTGCCGCTGCGGCCGCAAGGCCGTCTTCAACGCCCGCAAGATCGGCGACCGCTTCGTCTTCGACGGCGACCAGGTCGCCATCGAGGGAGTGGATGCGCGCTACGAGTCGCTGTGCGGCGCGTGCTACCTCGACGAGAGCCGCGGCGTGCTCAACAACGGCTGGCGGCCAGCCGACGAGTTCAAGGACTCGCTGGAGCCCGACGTCGACTTCTCGTAGGTCGGGTCGCTAAGGGACAAAGCCTGGGCAGCGGCCAGCAAGCAATGACAAAGGGACCACCTAGACGGCGGTCCCTTTGTCATTGCTTGAGTCGGGGTACGTCCCACGGGCACGGACGTCACATCTCGCGGTCGATCATGGGTGACAGGTAGGCACATTGCGAAATGCACCGTTACCGGCGCCGTGGGGCCCTGCTATGACAGCGGCCAGCAGGCATGGAAAAAGGGACCGCCCGAAGGCGATCCATTTTCCATGCCTGAGTCGGGGTAACAGGATTTGAACCTGCGACCTCTTCGTCCCGAACGAAGCGCGCTACCAAACTGCGCCACACCCCGATGGCCCGGAGGCCATGGCCCGAGGGCCGAGTCAAGAATAGCCGATATCTCCGGCCGTGAGCGTCACAAGCACTGCCTCCGGTGGGCAGGCGAAGCGAACGGGGGCGTAGATGGAGGTTCCGAGGCCCGCAGAGACGTTGAGGAGCGCTGCGCGCTGGGCGTGGTGCCACACGCTGAGGCCGCTGGCCTTCTCCCGGGGAATGTCGCAGTTGGTGACCAGCGCCGGCAGCCCGGGGATGCGCACCTGCCCCCCGTGGGTGTGCCCGGCGAAGATGACATCGGCGCCGTTCGTGACGAAGGAGTTGAGCACCCGCTGGTACGGAGCGTGGGTCACGCCAATCGATACCGGGCGATCGCGGTTGCCCTGCCAGCTGGCCTCCTCGCGCATGACGTCGATGGCCGCGGGCAGGGTGTCGAGCTTGTCCCAGTCACGGTGGGCGTCGTTGACACCGAAGAACTCGAAGTCGGTGTCGCCGATGCTGAGCGATGTCGCCGCATTGTTGAGGCTCTGCCAACCGAGGGAATCGCTGAAGTAGTTCTCGAGTCGCGCGGTGTCGAGCACCTCGGCGGTGAAGGAGTGCGGAGACGGGCTGGAGAAGTACCGCAACGGGTTCTTGGGAGTCGGCCCGAAGTAGTCGTTGGATCCGTTGACCCAGACGCCAGGGATGCCGGCGAAGGGCTCGAGCGCGTACTCGATCGCGTCGTAGGCGTCATTGTGCCCGAGGTTGTCACCGGTGTTCACGATGAGATCGGGCGCCAGTGCCGCCAGTGAGCGAACCCAGTCCTGCTTGTTTCGCTGCCACGGCGCCATGTGGAGGTCGCTGAGGTGCAGCACGGTGATCTGCCGCGACCCGGGCTCGAGCACTGGGAGGAACTCGTGGCGGATGCCGAAGCGCTGCCGTTCGACGAGGCTTCCCCACGCGAATGCGGCCGCCCCGGCTGCGAGCGCGACGCCAAGGGCGGCGCCGACGACGCCGCCCTTGGCCCGAGTGCTACTCACGCGACCGACTCAGCAGACGAGGGAACCGACACCGAGTTTGACCTCGCTGGTGCGCTTGTAGACAGATCCCGGAGCCGGGTCGCTCGAGATGACCTTGTTGACCAGGCTTGGCTGGTCGGTGACAGCGCAGGTCTGGGTCACGGTGGTGAAGCCGGCCCCGTTGAGCGTCGCCGATGCCGAGCCGAAGCTCGGGTTGCCGGAGACGACGTCGGGGAGGACGCTCATCGATCCATTGCTGGTGTAGGCGGTGACGGTGATGCCGCTCGCGACCACGCTTCCAGCGCCGGGGTCTGTCGCCGCGATCTGGCCGGCTGGCAGATCGGAGTCGACCTCGCCGCCATCCGCGTAGCCGAGCCCGCGCGCCTCGATGATCGACTTCGCGATCTCCGGCGTCTGGCCGATGACGTTGTCGACGGTCACACCGGTTCCGGTGAGCAGTCGCTGTGGTGGAGCCGGGAACGCCGCCCCACCGTACTTCGCGTCGACCTGCAGCATGATCGTCTTCGAGATGATGTGCCGCAGGTTCGGGCCGTTGGGGTACTTGTTGATGCCGAAGTCGCCCGTGATGTTGCCGACCCAGGTGACCGAGGTCATCGTGCTGCTCGAGTTGACGACCCAGGTCTGCTCCGCGCCGTTGGTCGTACCGGTCTTGCCGAAGTGGGGAATGCCGTCCTTCGGGTTCGCGCCATAGGTGTTCATGGCGCCCTGGAGGGCGTACATCGCTGCCGCGGCGACCTCAGCGGAGATGAGCGAGGGGCCGCACTCCTGTGCCTGGCCAGCGAGCTCGTTGCCCTGCGAGTCGACGATGCGGTCGACGGCGCGCGGCTTGCAGAAGATGCCGTTGTTGGCGATGCCGGCGTACGCGGCGGCAACCGTGAGCGGCGCGATGTCGTTCGTTCCAAGAATCGACGACGGGTTCGACATCAGCTCGTTCTCGACGTAGTTGATGGTCTTCGGGTTGTCCTTCTCGATACCGGGGTGAACGCCGAGACTCATGGCGATCTCCTTGGTCTTGCAGAGGTCGAGCTTCATCGCCATCGAGACGTACGCGCCGTTGATCGATGCCGCTGTCGCGGCCATGACCGTGCGGCTGCCCTGCTCGTTGCCGAAGTTGCGGAACTTGTACACGCCGCCGTAGGGGCCACCGTAGAACGCTCCGCCGGAGGGGTTGGTGCAGGTATCGGTGAACGACGACTGGTTCTCTGTGCGGGGGCTCGCGTTGACCATCTCGTTGACGCCGTGGCCCTCATTGAGCCAGTTGAGAAGAGTGAACACCTTGTAGGTCGAGCCAACCTGGAAGCCGCTCGATCCGCCGTAGTTGCGGTCGGTGTTGAAATTGAGCGCGGTGGTGGCGATGCCACCGCCCACCTCACTGTCGTCGAAGCCCTTGTTCTGCGCCATCGTGATGATGCGGCCGGTGCCAACCTGCACGATCGACGATGCCGCACCGAGTGAGAGCCGCGTCTCCGCAGGGTTTGCGTACTTCTGCAGGGTGTCCTGCGAGAGGGTCTGGAGGTCGAGGTCGAGGCTCGTGTAGATGTGGTAGCCGCCGATCTTCCAGTTGTCGAGGCGCTGGGCCTCGGTGTCGCCGAGCGAGGTGAGGTCTTTCACGCTCTTGACGATGTAGTCGCAGAACTGCTTGGCGTAGGGGTAGGCGGCAATGCAGCCGTTCTTCGGAGTCTCTAGGGTGACCGTGGTCTCGTCGACCGGAATAGCGAGAGCCTCGTCGAGCTCCGCCTTCGTGATCATCTTCTCCGCGTACATGTTCTTGAGGATGACGTCGCGGCGGTCCTGGTTGCGCTCGTACTTGGCAGGGTCGTCGAGTGCGCGCGCTGTCGGCTGCTGCACGATCGCGATGAGGCTGGCGGCCTGGGGGAGCGTGAGCTCCGCCGCGGAGGTCGCGTAGTAGCGCTGTGCTGCCGCTTCGATTCCGTAGGTGTTGCCACCGAATCCGGCGATGTTCAGGTAGGCGAGGAGAATCTCGTCTTTCGTGTACTTCTTCTCAAGGCCGATCGCGAGCTTCATCTCTTTGAGCTTGCGGTCGATCGTGGAGACCTGGGCGGCCTTGACGCCCGCCTTGCGCTCTGCCTCGGTGTCAGCCTGCAGAGCCTTCTGGATGTTGATGTTCTTGACCAGCTGCATCGACAGGGTCGACGCGCCGCTCTCGACGCCGCCCGCGAGGGTGTTGGTCAGGGCCGCACGCAGCAGGCCCTGCACGTCGACGCCGCCGTGCTCGTAGAAGCGGCGGTCCTCACCGGCGACCACGGCGTCCTTGACGACCTGGGCCACCTCATCCCACTTGACCTCTTGGCGGTTCTGGTTGAAGACGGTCGCGATGGGCTCATCCGCATCACCGCGCTTGGCGTAGATGACGTTCTCCTGCGGCTGCTCGCCGATCTCGATCCAGGCGGGGAGCTTGTCGAAGATGCCGATGGTGTTGCTGGCAGCCATGCTGGTGACGGCGAGGGAGGGGGTGACCATTGCGGTGACCAGGACCCCAGCGAGTACGCTGAAGCCGAGCATTCCAGCGATGGCTGAAATCACGCCATTGGGCTGAGGATTCTGGGCAGACATGCCCACATCGTATCCGAAGCGCCTGTTCAACTAGCTGAGTGAAAGCCGACAAATGCCCAACTGGGAATACCTGACAACGCCGCTGATGATCCACAACACGGCGGCGATTCTGAACAACTGGGGCGGGGAGGGCTGGGAGCTCGTCCAGGTCGTCACCGGTCCGGAGGGCGGCCTCGTCGCCTACATGAAACGACCCATCGAGAAGGATGCCTGATGACCGCAATCGCCGACCGCCTCGCTGAGCTTGGCCTCACCATTCCGACCCTCGCCGCACCGGCCGGCGCGTATGTGCCGTTCGTGGTGAGCGGCAACCTCGTCTTCACGGCCGGCCAGCTGCCCTTCACCGACGGCGCGCTGCCTGCGACCGGCAAGGTCGGCGCTGAGGTCTCGCCAGAGGACGCCAAAGCCTACGCGCGCACCGCCGTGCTCAACGCCCTCGCGGCCGTCGAGGCGGCCATCGGCTCGCTCGACCGGGTCACGCGCATCGTCAAGCTCGTCGGCTTCGTCGCCTCCGACCCCTCGTTCAGCGGCCAGCCCGGCGTGATCAACGGCTCTTCCGAGGTGCTCGGCGAGATCTTCGGCGACGCGGGCAAGCACGCGCGCTCTGCCGTCGGAGTCGCGGTGCTGCCGCTCGACAGCCCCGTCGAGGTCGAGCTGATCGTCGAGTTCGCCTAAGGTCTTCCTGCCACAGCTCCAGCTGCGGCCTCAGGGACCCAGTTATAGCGAGGGCCCGGAGCCGGGAGCTGGAGCTGCGAGGGGTTACTTGAGCTTGTCGGTGATGATCTGCATGACCGAGGTGTCGGCGAGCGTGGTGGTGTCGCCGATCTCGCGGCCCTCCGCGACATCCTGCAGCAGGCGGCGCATGATCTTGCCGGAGCGGGTCTTCGGCAGCTCGGCCACGATGAAGACCTGCCGCGGCCGCGCGATCGCGCCGATCTGCTCGCCGACGTGCGTGCGCAGCAGGGCCGAGGCCTCATCCACCGTCTGCGCCTCTGCCTGACTGGAGCGCAGGATGACGAACGCGACGACCGCCTGCCCCGTCTGCTCGTCGGCGGCGCCGACAACCGCGGCCTCCGCCACGATCGGGTGCGAGACGAGCGCCGACTCGATCTCCTGCGTCGACAGCCGGTGGCCCGACACGTTCATGACGTCGTCGACCCGGCCGAGCAGCACGATGTCGCCGTCCTCGTCGACGTGGGCGCCGTCGCCGGCGAAGTACTTCCAGACGCCGTCCTTCGAGAAGCGGCTCCAGTAGGTCTCGCGGAAGCGCTCCATGTCGCCCCAGATGCCGCGCAGCATCGACGGCCACGGGTCGCTGACCACCAGCAGGCCGCCCTGCGGCGGGTCGACGCGGGTGCCGTCCTCGCCGAGGATGTCGATGCGCACGCCGGGCAGGGGCGTCTGCGCCGCCCCCGGCTTGAGGGCGGTGATGCCCGGCAGCGCAGAGATCATGATCGCGCCGGTCTCGGTCTGCCACCACGTGTCGACCACCGGGGTCTTCCCCCCGCCGATGACGTCGCGGTACCAGATCCACGCCTCCGGGTTGATCGGCTCCCCGACGCTGCCGAGCACGCGAAGCGAGGTGAGGTCGAACCGCTCCGGCTCCTGTCGGCCGATCTTCATGAACGACCGGATGGCGGTCGGCGCCGTGTAGAAGATCGACACCCTGTACTTCTCGATGATCTCCCACCACCGGCCGGGGTGCGGGGTGTCAGGGGTTCCCTCGTAGAGCACCTGCGTCGCCCCGTTTGCGAGGGGACCGTAGACCACGTAGCTGTGGCCGGTGATCCAGCCCACGTCGGCGGTGCACCAGTAGACATCGGTCTCGGGGTGGAGGTCGAAGACGTTCCTGTGGGTGAAGGCGACCTGGGTGAGGTAGCCGCCGCTCGTGTGCAGGATTCCCTTCGGCTTGCCGGTCGTGCCAGAGGTGTAGAGGATGAACAGCGGGTTCTCTGCCTCGAAGGCCTCGGCCTCGTGCTCCGGGCTCGCGGCATCGACGACGTCGTGCCACCAGAGGTCGCGACCCTCCGTCCAGTCGACGTCGTTACCGCCGCGCTTGACCACGAGCACGTGCTCGACGGGCGACTCCCAGCCCTCGAGTGAGCCGTCGACCGCCGCCTTGAGCGGGAAGACCTTGCCCTTGCGGTAGCCGCCGTCGGCGGTGATGACGAGCTTGGCATCCGCGTCGTCGATGCGGGTGCGCAGCGACTCGGAGCTGAAGCCGCCGAAGACGACCGAGTGCACGGCGCCGAGTCGCGCGACGGCGAGCATCGCGATGACGGCTTCCGGAACCACCGGCATGTAGATGGCGACGTGGTCGCCCTTCTGGATGCCGAGGGCGGCAATCGCGTTTGCCGCTTTCTTCACCTCGGTCGTCAGCTCTGCGTAGGTGAGGGTGCGGCTGTCACCGGGCTCGCCCTCCCAGTGGATGGCGACGCGGTCGCCGTTGCCGGCCAGCACATGGCGGTCGAGGCAGTTGTACGCGACATTGAGCGTGCCGTCGGCGAACCAGCGCGCGACGGGTGCGCCGCTCCAGTCGAGGGTCTCGGTGAACGGCGTGTGCCAGTGCACGAGCTCGCGCGCCTGATCACCCCAGAACGCGGCGGAGTCGGCCTTGCCTGCCTCGTACATCGCCGGATCGGCGACGCTCGCGGCCGCGAACTCCGCGCTGGGCGGGAAGCTCCTGGTCTCGTGAAAGAGGCTGTCGATGGAGTTCTTGGACATCATCATCCTTGTGTCTATTGCGCGGACGTTGCCAGGGATTGCCGCGGCGCGTGCAGTAGTGACTCGATCCTAGACTGCACCGGCAAATTCCAAGGTTTCGGTGGGCAAAAGTCCGTTGCGCGGAGGACCCACTGGGGTACACTCGAACCGTCAAATTCAGTTTGACTGGCGACGCAACCACGGTTCCCCCCAACCATGTGTCGCTGTGGCGGCGTCCGTTCCCCCCAATGGACGCCGCCCCTCTGTTTAATCACGTCTTTGCTAACTCAGGTTCTTGGCAACAGGCTGGTTTTGTATCGTGCGCGGGTGACATCCTCGAGTTCCGCATTCGTCGCCTCCGTCTCTGGCGGGGCTCTCGTGCCCTTCCGATCCGTTGAGGCTTTCGGAGCACTCGCGTTTCTGGTTGGCGACGGCGGGGTCACGGATGTCTTCGCCAACGGCGCGGGCGAGGTGTGGGTCGATCGCGGGGCCGGTCTCGTTCGCGAGCCGGTCGACCTCGACGAGTCGTCGCTCCGCGAGCTCGCGGTGCGACTCGTGTCGCTCGGGGGCCGCCACGTAGACGAGGCCTCCCCGTGCGTTGACGTTCGACTGTTCGACGGCGTTCGGGTGCATGTCGTGCTGCCACCGATCTCGCCGCAGGGAACCCTCGTGTCGATCCGCATCCCCTCCCGCACCCGCATCACGGTGAGAGACCCGCGCCTGCTCTCACTCGTCGCCTCCCGCGCCAACCTGCTCATCACCGGTGCCGGCGGCAGCGGCAAGACGACCCTGCTCGCGGCGCTCCTGTCGGTTGCCGACCCGACCGAGCGCATCGTTGCCATCGAGGATGTCGCAGAGCTGCGCGTCGAGCACCCGCACTTCGTCTCGCTCGAGGCGCGGCAGCCGAACCTCGAGGGCGTCGGCGAGGTCTCTCTCGCCCGCCTGCTGCGGGAGGCCCTTCGCATGCGTCCCGACCGTCTCGTGCTCGGCGAGGTGCGCGGGGCGGAGGTGCGGGAGCTGCTCTCCGCGCTCAACACCGGCCACGACGGAGGGGCTGGCACGCTGCACGCCAACTCGCTCGCCGATGTGCCGGCCAGGCTCGAGGCTCTCGGCGCCCTCGCGGGCATGAGCGACCGGGCGATCGCGCGACAGGCGGTCAGCGCCATCGGGGCCGTCGTGCACCTCAGGCGGGTCGACCGGGTTCGCTCGATCGAGGCGATCGGGCGACTGGCCATCGGCTCCGACGGGCGACTGGTGGTCGCGTGAGCAGCCTCGAACCGATTGCACGGGTCGCGCAGCGGTTGTCGGTGCTGCTCGCGGCGGGCGTCGCGCCGGCATCCGCGTGGGGCTACCTCGAGGCCGGGTCGCATCCTCCGGTCGGGGAGGATGTGGTGCACTCGCTGCTCTCTGACGGGCATCCTGCGTGGCGCGGAATCGCGGCGGCGTGGCGGGTGGCGACGGGTGCAGGGGCGCCGCTCGCGCCATCCCTCGCCCAGTTCGCGGCCGGGCTGCGCTCCCTTGCCGACGCCCAGCGCGACACCGAGGTCGCGCTCGCGGGGCCAGTGGCAACATCGAGGCTCGTCATGGCCCTGCCCGCGGTCGGAGTCGTGTTCGGGATGCTGCTCGGCTTCAACACGCTCGGCACCCTGCTGACCACCGCGCCCGGCATTGCCTGCCTCGTGCTCGGCACGGTGCTGCTCGTCGTCGGCGCCCGCTGGAATCGCCGGCTCGTGCGCCGCGCGCAGCCGGCGGATGTGCTGCCGGGCCTCCCGCTCGAGCTGCTCGCGATCGCGGTCTCTGGCGGCGGTTCGCTCGATCGTGCCGTCTCCTCGGTGGCCGCCGCGCTGCGGGAGTGCGGTCTTCCGCCGCTGGGTGGAGCCGCCGACGGGATCCTCTCCCTCTCGGTGCGGGCCGGGGTGCCCGCTCGGGCTCTGCTGCTTGCCGAGGCCGACGATGCGCGCCGCGAGGCGCGCGCTGCCGCGCAGTCCGCCGCCGCTGTGCTCGCCGTGAAGCTCATGCTTCCGCTGGGGCTGTGCGTGCTGCCGGCGTTCATGGTGCTCACGGTGGCGCCGATGGTGATCGCCATCGTGTCCTCAACAGTCGCCGGGTTCTGAGCGTCGACCTCGATGACTTGTGTGGGATCGTCTTGGTCACGAACTTGCAGAAACTGTACTGGGATCTTGTCTGCTCACCCAGAGATCAATACCACCTCGTCGGCGGGTAGGGCTACCGTCAGAGCATGTCCGAGCTGACCCCGATAGACGCAGAGATTGAAGCCGCCTTCGCCACCGCTGATTCAATGATCGAGGCCTATCTCGGTCTGGCCGACCGGCGCAAGGTGGGCGACGTCCACAACACGCTCTACGATGACCTCCTTGAATTCGCCAACTTCAGAGTAGAGACCGCTTCCTCGGTGGTGCTGCTCGCGCGCAATGACCGCGTCTCGGATGCGCTCGGGCTTTGCCGCTCTCTGCTTGAGCATGTTCTGCTCTTGCGGCTCCAATGTCGGGGTAGCCGATACTTCGAGATCGAGGCACTCAAGCAGCGAACGCCGAAGGAATGGAGGGATGCACTTCTGGAAGCTCGCACGCAATTGGCGACCCTGCACGCTAACGGAGAAGCAACTCACTGTGTCTCAGTGCAGCGCTACCCGCGAGGCAAAAAACAACTCATGTGGGTCTACAAGGGGCTTCGCAGCGGCGAAGAAAACGATGATGACGTGGTGTCGATCCACTATTTCCATTTTAGGAACTTCCGGCCAGGGACAATGCGCCTCGACGACGACAAATACATGAGCCACACCCCCAGGGGCTGGCCGGAATCGAAGGATCTGCGTGCCTCAAAGCTGCGCCATCAAGAGGAGGCGAAGTTCCACTATCAGCACTACCTCTCGTGGGGTGGGCTGGTCACATGCCTAGGCAGCAACGAGCTGGCGACAGAGGCGGAGATCCTTCGCATAGAGGCGCACTACACCTTCCTCGGGCAGTATTTGCATCCCACTCACGATGCAGCCCGCGACCTGCACGAGAAGGCGAATTTCCACAACGGGCGCACTGCCGTCGGGATGGATGCGGCCTATACTCGCGTCTCAGTACTCCTTGCCGCGCTCTATGCTGTTTGGCTGCTCCGGAGCGTGTTGGAGGAGATCTCCGACATGCTCGACAACGCTCCGCCTAAGTACATTTCTGAATCCGGAACCGCGCCGATCCGTGTGCTGATCGATTCCGTCCCAAATCGCTTCGGGTATTTCTGGTTCATCTCCAATGAAGCACCCCTATGGGACCGATACAACCACGCGGTTCATGTAGCGACAGACGAGGAGCTTGAGGCCGTCGGTGGCTACGCGGGACTGCCGACCGCGGGCATCCTCTTCGACTCGGATATCTACGAGCATCTGAAGCACGCGCTCGGCGGATGGAGCAACATCCGCGTGGGCGCCTACGTTTCGCCGCTGGCAAGCTGACGGCGTTTCCGATGAAAATCTGGTTTGTCCACAGCCAGCCGGTCAGCCTCAGAGTTCGCAGTTCGGGGCTGTTCTCATGAAGTGTCGGAACCTGCTCCCGTTGAGTCTGTGAGCGACTTCAGAAAGCAGTTTGCGACAGTTCGCGGTGTACGCCGCTCATCCACAGGGTTACGGATAGGCGAATCGCACACGGATCGTGGGTCAAGGTGCGGGACTGCGACGGCTGCCCCGCAGACTTGACCCGCTCGTGCCACTCGAGACAGGAGTGAAGCATGAAGCGATGGAACGACGACGAGGGCAGCGCGACCGCCGAGTACGCGATCGCGACGATGGCAGCGGTCGGCTTCGCCGGCCTGCTCGTGGTGATCATGCGCAGCGACGAGGTGCGCGGCATCCTCGAAGACCTCGTGCGCAATGCGCTGTCGTTCGGGGGATAACGGGTCGGTGACCGCCGAGTTCGCCGCGGTCGTGCCGGCCGTGCTGCTCGTTCTCGCCTGCTGCCTCGCCGGGCTGCAGCTCGCTGGCCAGCAGGTGCGACTGCAGGATGCCGCGGCGGCCACCGCGCGCTCCCTCGCGCGCGGCGACCCCGCACCAGCAGTCGGCAGCGCCGTGATTGCGACCCGTGTGGACGGCGCGCTGCTGTGCGCCCGGCTCACCGCCGCGTCCATCGCCCCGCTCCTGCCGCTGCAGCTCAGCGCAGAGAGCTGTGCTCTGGCGGGAGGGCGGTGAGAGACAGCGGTGCAGGCAGCGTTCTCGCGATCGGCATCATCGGCGCTCTCGTCATGCTTGCTGCGACGGCGATACCTCTATATGCGGTGCTGGCAGCGAGGTCGGCGGTTGCCGGTGCAGCGGATGCTGCCGCGCTCGCGGCGGCCGACGTGCGGGTCGGGGTGACCGGGGGTTTTCCCTGTGATGTGGCGGGCGAGGTCGCTGCCGCCAACGGCGTCACCCTCACCGCCTGCGAGGTGGACGGCTATGTCGCGACCGTCTCCGTGGAGCGGTCTGTGCTCGGCATTCCGATCACGGCGAGGGCCACCGCCGGCCCTGCTCCCTGACGCAACGATTAGGCAGCGACCCGGTACGTGTGTGTATGGTGTCGCTCGCGGGGGTACTTTGGCCATCCGCGCTTGTGTATATAAGGAGAACCGTGCCTGGCACGAAGAAACTGGTCATCGTCGAGTCGCCTGCCAAGGCGAAGACGATCGGGCAGTACCTGGGGGATGGCTACGACGTTCTGGCGTCGGTCGGGCACATCCGAGACCTCATCGAGCCGAAAAACCTCCCGCCGGAGCTCAAGAAGGGCTCGCTCGGCAAGTTCTCCGTCGACGTCGAGAACGGCTTCGAGCCGTACTACGTGGTCTCCGACGCGAAGAAGAAGACGGTCGCCGACCTCAAGCGCGCGCTCAAGGATGCCGACGAGCTCTACCTCGCAACTGATGAGGACCGCGAGGGCGAGGCCATCGCGTGGCACCTCCTCCAGGTGCTCAACCCCAAGGTGCCGGTCAAGCGCATGGTCTTCCACGAGATCACCAAAGACGCGATCGAGGCCGCCAAGAACAACCCGCGCGAGCTCGACACCGCGCTCGTCGACGCGCAGGAGACCCGCCGCATCCTCGACCGCCTCTACGGCTTCGAGGTCTCGCCGGTGCTATGGCGCAAGGTCGGCCCCGGCCTGTCTGCTGGCCGCGTGCAGTCGGCCGCGACGCGACTCGTCGTCGATCGAGAGCGCGAGCGCCTCGCCTTCCGCAGCGCGAGCTACTGGGATCTCACGGCCACCCTCGCGCCGTCGAAAGACAGCGTCAAGGACTCGTTCGACGCCAAGCTTGTTCGCGTCAACGGCACCCGCATCGCCGCCGGCCGCGACTTCACCGACAAGGGCGTGCTGAAGTCCGAGGCCATCGCGCTGGATGAGGCGGCGGCCGAGGCCATCGCCAGCGCCATCCGCGATTCCATCGGCGGGGTCGCCGTCACGAGCCTCGAGTCGAAGCCGTACACCCGCCGCCCCGCAGCGCCGTTCACGACGTCGACCCTGCAGCAGGAGGCCGGCCGCAAGCTGCGCTTCAGCGCCCGCCAGACCATGAGCGTGGCGCAGGGGCTGTACGAGAACGGCTACATCACCTACATGCGAACGGACTCGCCGAACCTGTCGCAGCAGGCGATCACGGCCGCGCGATCGCAGGCCGCGTCGCTGTATGGCGCCGACACCGTGCCAGAGAAGCCGCGCCTGTACACCGGCAAGAACAAGAGCGCGCAGGAGGCCCACGAGGCAATCCGCCCGTCGGGCGAGACCTTCCGCACGCCGAGCGAGCTCGAGTCGGTGCTGCGCGGCAACGACTTCAAGCTCTACGACCTCATCTGGAAGCGCACCGTCGCCAGCCAGATGGCGGATGCCCGCGGGTCGACCGCGACCGTCACGATCGAGGCCAGCGGCCTCGCCATCCCGACCGAGGCCGCGGGCGAGGTGCGCAGCGCCGAGTTCTCGGCGAGCGGCACGGTCATCACGTTCCGCGGGTTCCTGCATGCCTACGAGGAGAGCCAGGACGAGGAGCGCGACGCTGCGGCAGAGCCGACCGAGGCCAAGCTGCCGCAGCTGACCGAGGGCCAGGCGCTTGCCGCGCTCGAGGTCGACGCCAAGGGCCACGACACCACGCCGCCGCCGCGCTACACGGAGGCGAGCCTCGTCAAGGCACTGGAAGAGCTCGGCATCGGCCGCCCCTCGACCTACGCGGCGATCATCTCGACCATCATCGACCGCGGCTACGTCACGCCCCGCGGCCAGGCCCTCGTGCCCAACTGGATCGCGTTCTCGGTGGTGCGCCTGCTCGAGGAGTACTTCAGCGACCTCGTGCAGTACGACTTCACCGCGTCGATGGAGGACGACCTCGACCGCATCGCCGGGGGAGAGGCCGACCGCGTCGAGTGGCTCACCGGCTTCTACTTCGGCAACGAGAAGCACCGCGGCCTTCGCACCGTCATCGACAACCTCGGCGAGATCGATGCAAAGGAGATCAACTCCATCCGCATCGCCGACGACGTCACGCTGCGCATCGGCAAGTACGGTCCATACCTCGAGGCGCCGAGCGACGACCCAGAGGTTCCGCGCCGCATCAACGTGCCGCAGGACCTCGCGCCAGACGAGCTGACACCGGAGAAGGCGCGCGAGCTCATCGACGCCCCCATCGTCGTCGACCGGGTCATCGGCATCAACCCGGAGAACGGCAAGGAGATCGTCGCGAAAGACGGTCGCTTCGGCCCGTACATCACCGAGCTGGAGCCAGAGGCCCCACCGGCAGAGCCGGAGTTCGTGCTCGATAAGAAGACCGGAGAGCTCAAGGAGAAGAAGCCGAAGAAGGTCGTTGCCCCCAAGGCGCGCACGGCATCCATCTTCAAGACCATGAACCTCGCGACGGTCGACCTCGACACGGCCCTCGCGCTGCTCAACCTGCCGCGCGTCGTCGGTGCCGACCCAGAGACGGGGGCCGAGATCACGGCCCAGAACGGCCGCTATGGGCCGTACCTCAAGAAGGGAACGGACACCCGGTCGCTGCCGAGCGAAGACCTGATCTTCACGATCGACGTGCCCGGTGCCGTCGAGCTCTATGCGCAGCCGAAGTACGGCAACCGCGCGGCGTCGAGCGCGCTCGCCGAGTTCGCCGACGACCCGGAGAGCGGCAAGCCGATCAAGATCAAGGACGGCCGCTTCGGCGCCTATGTGACCGACGGCATCACCAACGCCACCATCCCGCGGGGAGAGCAGATCGAGGACATCGACTACGACCGCGCCGTGCAGTTGCTCGCCGACAAGCGGGCAAAGGGGCCGGTCGTGAAGAAGACAGCTGCGAAGAAGCCGGCCGCGAAGAAGCCTGCAGCCAAGAAGCCGGCAGCTGCGAAGGCTACGGCTGCAAAGGCCACGGCCAAGAAGGAGTAGCGTGCCAGGCCTCTTCATCACGCTCGAGGGCGGCGACGGCTCGGGCAAGACGACCCAGCTCGCGCGACTCGTGGCGTTCCTCACGGCGGCGGGCCACACGGTCGTCGAGTCCCGTGAGCCGGGCGGCACAGAGCTCGGTCTCGAGCTGCGGCAGATCGTGCTGCACCGCCGGGGCCACATCGCCCCGCGGGCAGAGGCACTGCTCTATGCGGCCGATCGGGCGCACAACATCGCGACGAAGGTGCGACCGGCCCTCGAGGCTGGCAGCATCGTGGTGCAAGACCGCTTCATCGACTCGTCCGTCGCCTACCAGGGCGCCGGCCGCGTGCTCGACGCCGACGAGGTGCGTGGCATCTCCGTGTGGGCGACCGAGGGGCTCACCCCCGACCTGACCATCCTGCTCGACCTCGACCCGGCGGTGGGCCGAGCGCGCATCGCCGGTGGCGCCTACGACCGCCTCGAGGAGGAGAAGAGCGAGTTCCACCACCGCGTTCGCGAAGGCTACCTCGCCCTTGCCGCGGCCGAGCCGGCGCGGTTCCTCGTGCTCGACGCCACCCGCGATCGTGACGACCTCGAGACCGAGATCCGCAACCGGGTGTCAGCCCTCCTCGAATAGGATTTCGACCATGGGGCTGTGGGATGAGATGACGGGGCAGTCCGAGGCGACCGCCATATTCTCTGCGGCGGCAGCGGCATCCACGCTCGGGGCCAACGACGCGGCGATGACGCACTCGTGGCTCATCACCGGCCCTCCCGGCTCTGGGCGCAGCAACCTCGCCTTCGCCTTCGCGACGGCACTGCTGTCGAACAACGCCGAGGGCGACGAGGCGGTGCGGCGGCAGGTCGAGGCGCGCACGCATCCCGACCTCGCCGTGCTCAGCACCGACCGCGTCATCATCTCGATCGACGAGGTGCGCCAGCTCGTCAGCACGAGCCAGTTCTCGCCGTCGGTCGGCCGCTACCGGGTCGTCATCATCGAAGACGCCGACCGCATGACAGAGCGCACGTCCAACGTGCTGCTCAAGGCGCTAGAGGAGCCGCCGCCCCGCACCGTGTGGGTGCTGTGCGCGCCGAGCGAGGCCGACCTCATCCCGACCATCCGCTCGCGCGTTCGCACGGTGCAGCTGCGCGTGCCGTCGGTCGCCGACGTGGCAGAGCTCATCCACCGCCGCGACGGTGTCGCGCTGGATGTCGCAACGCGCGCCGCGCGCGAGGCCCAGTCCCACATCGGCATGGCCCACCGTCTCGCCACGAACGCCGACGCCCGTGAGCGTCGCGAGCGCACCATCCAGCTCGCTCTCTCGATTCGCTCGGTCAGCGGTGCCGTGCTCAGCGCGGCGACGCTGCTGCAGCTCGCCACCGACGACGCGAAGGCCATCACAGAGGAGCGCGACGCAGAGGAGCGCGAGGGCGCGCTGCGCAGCCTCGGCATCGAGCCGGGCGGCACCATACCGCCGGCCCTGCGCGCGCAGCTCAAGAACCTCGAGGAAGACCAGAAGCGCCGCGCGACCCGCAGCCTGCGCGACGGTATCGACCGCATCCTCGTCGACCTGCTCTCGCTGTACCGCGACGTGCTGCTGCTGCAGCTGGGGGTCGAGGGCGAGGCGATCAACGAGGCGATTCGCCCAGACCTCGAGCGCGCCGCGACCGAGGCGACCGCGCCGCAGACCCTCGCGACGATGGATGCCATCGCCACCGCCCGCAAGCGCATCGCCGGCAACGTGACGCCGGCGCTCGCCCTCGAGGCGATGCTCGTCACCGCCATCCGCAGCGCCGCGGTGCCGGCTCGGGGCGTGCGCGCGTGAGGCGGGCGCTCGCGGTCGTCGTCATGGTGGCGATCGTGCTGCCGCTTTCCGGGTGCTTCGATGCCTTCCTTCCGCCGGAGGTGCGGTCGACCTCCACCCCGACCGGCGAGACCGTCGCCGCCGACCTCGAGTCCTTCTACTCCCAGGAGCTGCACTGGGAGGGCTGCGGGTCTGGCCTGCAGTGCTCGACCGCCGAGGCGCCGCTCGACTGGAGCGACCCGCAGCGAGACACGATCGAGCTGGCCCTCTCCCGCCAGGTCGCTACCTCGGGAACCCCGCTCGGGTCGCTCCTGGTCAACCCCGGCGGGCCGGGCGGCTCTGGCTACGACCTCGTGCACGACAACGTGGACTTCGCCACGAGCGAGCAGCTGCAGCAGCAGTTCGACGTCGTCGGATTCGACCCCCGCGGTGTCGGCCGCTCGACGGCGGTGCAGTGCTACGACGACCCGGCGAGCTTCGACGCGTACCTCTTCGACCTGCTGCCGGGCGACTACGGCAGCGACGAGTGGATTGCCGCGTACGAGCAGGCGAACGCCGAGTTCGGTGCCGACTGCAAGGAGCACACCGGTGAGCTGCTCGGCTACATCGACACGGTGAGCGCGGCCCGCGACCTCGACCTGCTGCGCGCCCTGCTCGGTGACACCACGCTCAACTACCTCGGGTACTCCTACGGAACCCTGCTCGGCGCGACGTACGCAGAGCTCTACCCCAACAAGACCGGCCGCCTCGTGCTCGACGGCGCGATCGACCCGTCGACGACATCCTTCGAGGTCTCCCTCACGCAGGCACAGGGATTCGAGAGCGCCCTTCGCTCCTACCTCGCCGACTGCATCTCGGCGGGTGGATGCCCCTTCCGCGGCTCGGTGAGCGAGGGCATGACGACGATCCGCACCCTTCTCGACCGGCTCGACGCGAGCCCGCTGCGCAACACCGACGGCCGGGAGCTCGGCAGCGCGACCATGACCATCGCGATCATCTACCCGCTCTACTCGCGCTCGAGCTGGAGCGCGCTGACCGCGGTATTCGAGGAGGTCATGTCTGGCTCGGCGGAGTACGCCTTCGAGGTGGCCGACGGCTACTACGGGCGCCAGGCGGATGGCGACTACTCCAACAACTCCACAGAGGCCTTCCTCTCGATCAACTGCCTCGACTACCCGGCGAGCGGCGACCTGGCCGAGATGCACAGCGAGGCGCAGCAGCTCGCCGACGAGGCTCCCGTGCTCGGCCCCCAGCTGGCGTACGGCGGCGCGATCTGCGCGAAGTGGCCGTACCCGCCGACGGGGGAGCGGGGTCCGATCGCTGCCGCTGGCTCTGACGACATCCTCGTGATCGGCACGACCAACGACCCCGCCACACCCTATGTGTGGGCGCAGCGCCTCGCCGACCAGCTGGAGAACGGGCACCTCGTGACGTACGACGGCGAGGGCCACACGGCATACAACAAGGGGTCGAGCTGCATCGACGCCGTCGTCGACGCCTACCTGCTCGAGGGCACCGTGCCGACCGTCGACCCACGGTGCTGATTGCAGGCACAGAGCTCAGTAGACGCTCAGAACTTCAGGGTCAGGGCTGACGGTACGCTTGCGCGCATGAGCAACACTCGCCTGGCCGGCGCGCTTGCCGTCGCCGCCGCCATCGCCATCACCCTCACCGCCTGCAACCCGCTCGACCTGCTGCTGCGCGACGAGTCGCCGCGGGTCTCCACGCCCACCGGCGAGAGCGTCGCGCCAGAGCTCGAGCGCTACTACAGCCAGGTGCTCACGTGGGATGACTGCGGCCAGGGCGCCCAGTGCACCACGGCCGTCGCCCCGATGGACTGGGCGAACCCGTCCGCGGAGACCGACATCGAACTCGCGCTCACGAGGCACGTCGCCCTCGGCACGGCGAGTGGCTCCCTCTTCGTCAACCCGGGCGGGCCGGGCGGCTCCGGCTACGACTTCGTGCACGACGCGAGCTCGCTCGACTTCGCGGTCAGCTCCGGTCTGCAGCGCCACTTCGACGTGATCGGGTGGGATCCGCGCGGCGTCGGCCGCTCCACCCCCGTCACGTGCCTCGACGACGCGGGGCTCGACGAGTTCCTGTTCGGGCTGCCCGCATCCGAGCCGGAGTCCCCGGAGTGGGTCGCAGAGCTCACGCAGGCCTCGATCGAGTTCGGCCAGGCCTGCCTCGACAACACGGGCCCGTCGCTCGGCTTCGTCGACACGGTCAGCACGACGCGCGACCTCGACCTGCTGCGCGCCATCGTCGGCGACACGACGCTCAACTACCTCGGCTACTCCTACGGATCGAAGATCGCGACGACCTACATCGACCTCTTCCCTGCGAAGGTCGGCCGGCTCGTTCTCGACGGAGCCCTCGACCCGTCGCTGAGCGACTCCGAGGTGCTCGTCACCCAGACCGCCGGCTTCGAGAAGTCGCTGCATGCCTATCTCACGGCCTGCCCAGAGCTCGACAACTGCCCCTTCACCGGCGTTGCCGATGTCGATGCCCCACGCATCGCCGCGCTCTACGACAGCCTCAACGAGAACCCGATCCCCGGGGCCGACGGGCGGCTGATGGACGGCGGCGTGCTCGACCTGGCGACCTCGGCCGCGCTCTACAGCGAGGAGAGCTGGCCGTACCTCAACGACCTGTACACCGAGGTCGAGGCTGGCGGCACAGAGACCGCGTTCCTGCTCGCCGACTTCTACTACGGCCGCGAGGGCGGCGAGTACGTCGACAACTCGTTCGAGTCGTTCATCGCGGTGCAGTGCCTCGACTCCGCACCGGTCGTTGACGCTGCCGAGGTGGCGGCGCAGAGTGCTGCGCTGGTCGCCGCGGCTCCGACGTTCAGCCGGCCGTCCATCCTCGGCGATGTGCTCTGCGCCAACTGGCCGTTCGCGACGACCGGCCCTGCGCCGGCCCCCGCCTCCGGTGAGGGCGCAGACCCCGTGCTCGTCATCTCGACCACGGGCGACCCCGCGACGCCGTATGGATGGGGTGTCGCCCTCTCGCAGCAGCTCGCCAACGGCCGCCTGGTCACCTTCGACGGCGAGGGGCACACGGCATACAACAAGGGCTCCGACTGCGTGAACGATGTCGTCGACGACTACTTCATCCGCGGAACGGTGCCAGAGGGAGCGACAGAGTGCTGACGCGGCACAAACTTGCAGTCTGTGCAATAATTATCCCATGACGATCGACACTCCGGAGCCCGGCCTCCGCGAGCGCAAGCGACTCGCCACCTTCCGTGCGATCCAGGTCGCCGCCGTAGACCTCGCGACGAAGAACGGCGTCGACGGCGTCACGATCGACGACATCAGCCGCATCGCCGACATCTCGCCCCGCACCTTCTTCAACTACTTTCCGTCGAAGGAGGCCGCGCTCGTCGGCGAGGGGCCGCAGCTGCCCGACGCCGAGGCGGTCGCGCGGTTCGTTGCCGCTGGCAAGGAGCCGCTGTTCCGCAGCATCGCCACCTTCCTCGCCCAGGCCACAGAGCTCGCCGCAGAAGACCACGAGCTGCTCACCGCCCGCCGCACCCTTCTCAAGCAGCACCCGAGCCTGTTCGCCATGCGCATGGGCACCATGCGCCACTTCGAGAGCGACCTGCAGGCCATCATCGAGAGGCGACTGGATGCCGACGGCGTCGCCGCCGGGCCAGAGCGCGAGTCGCGCGCACGCCTCATCACCCTCGTCGCCTTCGCCGCCATGCGCCACGCCTGGGCGTGCTGGGCCGACAGCGGCAACGGGCCAGACCTCGCCACTCGGCTCAGGGAGTCGTTCGCCGAACTCGAGAGCCTGCTCGCGTAAAACCCGCGTGATTGTTCGGCTAAGCTTTCA